>JBEGLE010000205.1:0-2937 GCA_041183725.1 Pseudomonadota bacterium
TACGACCGCCGCGGCCAGTGGATTAGCACAGATCTTTTTCACAATGGCATGCGCGGCTGCATCATTGGAAACCACAGCATCAGCCACAGAAGCCAAGATGTTACTCTCATCTCCCACAAAAATTACCGGACACGATGGAAGACGCAGTGCCTGCTTGGGCGGAGCGGGCTCAGACCCCGAAATTAAAACACAAGGCAGATCAGGAATAACCTCACCATGCCAGAGCATCGAGGCGGAAATCAGATAGTCTTGCAGGTTTACCAACTATCTAACTTTCATTTTTTTCATACGTTGTCCGCGCCATCTACCGAACGCCGCGTCAGATTGGAGCGTATCCTGATCATGCTTTGGGTCAGGTCTGATCGCTTGGCATGATCGATGCCTTCCAATGCGGCTTCAATCATATCGTCGGCTAAGGGGCGCAGTTGCTCATGCAAAGCGCGGCTCTTATCCGTGAGATAAAGTCGCCAAGCACGCCGATCAGCCGGATCGGGTCGCCGCTCAACCAAACCGGCATCTTGCAAGCGATCAACCATACGCCCGAGGGTTATCGGCTCCACCTCGAGGATATCCGCCAAGCCCCCTTGGTTAATCCCTTCATGGGCAATCAGCAAAGTTAAGACCTGCCACTGTGGCCGTGTAACACCAATCAGTCGGGCCTTTTCATCAAAGGCGCGCCGCATCAAACGCGAAACCTGTGCCAGCAAATAGCCGATATTTTCTTCCATCGGCGGTTGTTAATAGCAATGCTGACTATATTCCAGCACAATTGCGCCACGCTGATATAGCCAACCAGCGTGTCTTAGCCGCCGCGGGAAACCGGGATCAAAGCTCCGGTAATGGCACGCGCAGCTGGTGATGCCAGAAATAAAATAGCATCGGCTATCGCCTCTGGCTTTACCCAATCGGCAAAATTTGCATCAGGCATATCCAGGCGATTGGTTGGTGTGTCTATGATGCTGGGCAAAATGGCATTTACTGTAACCCCTTGACCCGCCAACTCCTCTGCAAGGGCTTCGGTCAGGCGGTGGACCCCGGATTTTGAGGCAGCATAGGCGCCCATGCCCATGCCGGCCTTAATCGCAGCGCCCGCACCGATATTGACGATCCGCCCAGCGCCTGAATGGCTCAGGGCCGACAATGCCAATTTGCTGATAGTTGCGTTGCTGATCAGGTTCATAGCCTGCATGCGCGCCCATGAATCGATCGAGCCGTCCTCCAGCGTTTCCCAGATAAAACCGCCAGCCACATTAACCAAAACATCAAGGCCACCATGTGATTCGATAACCTGATCAAGTGCCGCCTTAGTTGCCGCTGTATCAGTCAAATCCACCCCGCCAATATCCAATGCGCCTGCAATTGATTTGGCAGCAGCAGAAGCAAAATCGATCCGCGCAACTTTATCGCCTTGCGCCACAAAAGCTTCGGCAACGGCTTGCCCGAGAATGCCAAAACCACCCGTAACGATCACTGAACGCGCCATTGCTCTAACCCTCAAATGTATGTTTTAACTGCCGACAAACCAGACATCCATCTTTCACAAAGCTGCGCTTAGTCTGCAAAATGCAACCTTAGTTTAGGCTGATATAAACAGGCACTGAATTGGAAAAGTGGTAGCGGAGGAGGGACTCGAACCCCCGACACGCGGATTATGATTCCGCTGCTCTAACCAGCTGAGCTACTCCGCCCCAAGAAAGGGCCCCCGCATTTCTGCCGGGCAGGCGCGGCACATAGGGTGCATGGGCGCGCGGGTCAACCACCCTGTTTACCGCGAAAGGACCAGCGGCCCGCCGCTTCCCATGGACCACCCCTATAGATGTGCAACCCAAGGCCCGAGAAGCCAAAATCACGCTCTATTTCTGCCATGGCCAATTGCGCCTGCAACGCCTTGGCCTCTGCACGCGTCACTTTGTTTTGCACGGTAATATGCAGACGCAAGCGGTGGCTGTCTTGCGCCGTTAACGCCCCGTGAAAGCGATCGGCAATCAGCGCGCGAATCTGTTGCAATGCATTGCTCTCAATCGCCAATGCCGTGCCCTGCCCCAAATCCATCACCCCTGTGATCCGAGCCTGAGGGGCGGAAAATTCACCCGCCAACTGTGCCAGAAGCGCCTTCAGTTCCGGCTCAAGCGAAGGTGCCAGCGCGTGAAACAAAGTCACGTGCGCCTGCAAATAGTTGCGCTCTGGCGGAAAATGCGCGCGGCGCAGGCTATCTGCCCAAGCATGAATCGCCGGTGGCAATTCGGCAGTGAGGATAAAGGGGGCGTAGGACATCACAGGCCAATAGCATGAAACCGCAATGCTTGGCGCAAGCGAAAAAGCGGGCAGCGACAAGGGAGAGGGATTGTCGCCGCCCGCCACACCAAAGCGTAGGGCTTTATCGCTTCGGCTTATACGACGCTGAGCGCTCCCAGCAGCTTTTCTGGGGCAGTTTCGCCATAGGGATCGCTATCGGCGCCGGTATCATTGATTCCCGGCTCTTCGAACCAATGGGTGATGGTGTTGTCATCAACGATCATGGCATAGCGCCAAGAACGCAGGCCAAAGCCCAGGTGGCTCTTGTCGATCAGCATACCCATGCGGCGGGTAAAATCGCCATTGCCATCGGGCAGCAGCTTTACTTTTTCCAGACCCAGATTTTTGCCCCACTGGTACATGACAAAGGCATCGTTGACCGAGAGGCAGTAAACTTCATCCACCCCGGCGGCCTGGAACATATCATAGAGCCGTTCGTAATTGGGGCACTGTTCGTTGCTGCACGTGGGGGTAAAGGCACCGGGAAGCGAGAAGACCACAACCTTCTTGCCAGCAAAGGCTTCACGCACTGCCAGGTCTTGCCAGCGGAACGGATTGGCGCCGCCCAGCGTTTCATCACGCACCCGGGTTTTCAGGGTCACATCGGGAATAGAACGGCCTTGCATGTCTGGTCTCCTGGGT
>JBEGLE010000206.1:0-6191 GCA_041183725.1 Pseudomonadota bacterium
GTCAGCAGTTTTACGCGCGGATCATGGCCGAAATGCGATGCCACCAGCGCGCTGGTGGCATCGCTGGAGCCATCATCGGCGACGATCAGTTCCAGCGCCGGATAGTCGCTGGCCAGCACGCGTTGGATGGAACTGACGATCACCCGTTCTTCGTTATAGGCCGGCACGATCACCGATACCGGCGGCTGGGGTGCATCGGCTAGCAATCCCTTGTCCGCCTTGCGATCAAGCAGGGCCAGTGCGGTCATAATCACCGCACGGGCAATCCCCAGCGCAATGGCGAAAAAGAACAACCAGCGGATGGCATAGCCAAGCGATGCGAGAACCAGAAACATGCCGACATCGGCATTCACCGCCATACGGTCTGCGCCCACAATCGGCGGCATCACCGCATCGTGGCTCAGGCCGGCGAGCTGGGCGAGCGAGACCAGATGATAGCCGCGGGCGCGCAAGCCGTCTATAATCAGCGGCAGGGCAGCAATCGTCTGTTCACGATTGCCACCGGCATCGTGGAGCAGCACGATATTGGCGCTACGCTCTGCCGTGCCGGCTTCGATCTGGCTGATCGCCTGATTGACGATCTGATCCACCCCCGGCGTGCGCCAGTCGCCCGGATCAACATGCAGACCAACAATGGTATAGCCCTGCTTTTGCGCCAGTTCGGCCGGCTGCAATTCATCGGCTGTCGAAGGTTCGGCATCGCCGAAATAGGGGGCGCGGAACAGGCGCATGGAGCGGCCGGTATAGGATTCGATCAGCCGCTGGGTGGCGTTCAATTCCAGCCGGGTGCCCAGATCAGAAACCTGCGCCAGATTGGGGTGGGTATAGCTGTGGTTTCCCAGTTCAAAGCCATCTTGCACGATCCGCCGTAGGATTGCCGGATGGCTCAGGGCATTTTCACCGATGACGAAAAAAGCGGCAGGGGTGTGCCTGTTCTCCAGAATGCTTAGGATACGGGGGGTATAATTGGCATCCGGGCCATCATCAAAGGTGAGGGCGATGGCCCTGGGATCAGTTCCGCCGGTGCGGCGCACCACATAGGGACTTGGAAGGGTTTTATAGGTTTCGCCGGTAATCGTGCTGTTGGCACCCCAGGTGATCGCACGTTCCCCGCCGCTAGGATCAGCGACAACCCGCAGGATTTCGCCCTGCCCTTCAATATCGGTATTACCCGGTGGGGGAATGGTGCTCAGATTTGGGCGCCGCCCCAGCCGCGCGGCTGCCATATCATCCCAGAAGGCTGGATCTTCACTGCCCAGACGCCAGAGGGCAATGCCCTTTACCCCGCTGGCCGCGTGCAACTGGTTCCAAGTGGTCGCCGCGTCCATCATCCACACTGTGTGGCGGCGGCCCTCATCGCCATAGGCAAAGCCGCTGTTGCCGCTTTCGGGATCATAGAGCGGCATGGTTTCGCTATCGCGTGCGGCTAACCAAGCTTCGTTGATCGATAGGGCATCGGCACGGCCATCATGCCAATCATAGCCATAGCTGCCGATAGCTAGAATCAGCTTATCTGCCGGTATTTGATCCTTGGCGATGGCCAGTTGTTCTTCAAACCAATCTTGCCCGGCGATAGGTCCAGGCTCACCACCCTGCCAGTGATCGTCATAGTCCATGAAAATCACATGATCGACGGCCTTGGCGAATTGGCGCAGGTTCCACTCTGGTTCACCCGCCGGGGCAGTGATCAGCAGCTTCAAACCAGCGCGGGCAAATTTGCCATGCGCTCGCTCCAGCATAGCTTGGTAAGCGGGCAAGGCAGTAGTCGGGATGTTTTCGATATCGAACACGGCCCCCAGCCAGCCCATTTTGCTCACCGTGGCGATTGTGGAATCAATCAGCCGGTCAGACTTGCGGCGATCAGCCAGTATCCGCGCCATGCCATCGCCCTCCCACTTTTCATGGGCAATGTTTTGTACCATCAGCAGAAAGCTGGGCTGATGCAGGGCGCTGTGGGCAATGGCGCGCAGGTGCGGATCATCGCTATAGGTCAGCCCGCCAGAGGGCATGGCAACTTGCGATTGCGCGGTGATCACCCAATCGAGATCGTTGTAATGGTTGCGCAGAGAAACCGCGCTGTCTGGATCCCACGGCACATAGAACCCGATCCGCAGAGTCTGTCCGGTTGTTGCTGTGGGGCCGAGGGCGGGCAGTTTGTGCCGCAGCCGCGCCACATGGGTGATGAAGGGCAAGGGTTGTTGTCGCTCACGCCCCAGCGGCAGGGGTTGTTCACTGGGCATTTCAACCAGAGTGGCGGCGAAGACCACAGCGCTTAGTAGGATCAGGATCAGCAATAGCGCGATCAAGCGCCCAACAAAGCGGCGGCGGTTGCCGGTGTGATCAAAAAAGACCGGTGAAATCACCCTTTTGCTCCACTGTGTTTACGGGCGTTCAAGTGAAATTCTCGGCTAAGAGGATGCTGGTGTGTTCGGGCTTATTATCTATCACGCTGCAGCGTGAACAGGGGATGACTGCTCTCAATGCCCGCAGGCCAGTGCCTCTACCACATCGTCCAGCCTTGCCGGATCGCCCATGGCCAGCACGTGGCCGCTTGATCCGGCGTGAAGCGGATCGCCGTTCCAATCACACATCGTGCCCCCGGCGCCTTCGACCACCGGCACCAGCGCGGCCCAATCGTGCAGCTTTAGCCCGGCTTCGCAAACCAGATCGAGATGGCCCGAGGCGAGCATGGCGTAGTTATAGCAATCCCCCCCCATGACCATGCGGCGGTGATCGGTGCGCGCGGCCAGCGCCATGAAGTGTTCGCCCTCATGCGTATCAAAATAATGCGGCCCGGTGGTGGCGAGGGTGGCCTCAGCCAAGGACCGGCAGGCGCGGGTGCGCACGGCTTGGCCGTTGAGCAGGGTTGGTCGTCCGCTCACCCCCAACCAGCGTTCACGCAGGATCGGTTGATCAATCACCCCCAGCACCGGCCAACCTTCGACCACCAGCGCAATCAGAGTGCCAAACATGGGGCGGCCTGCCAGAAATCCGGCGGTGCCATCAATCGGATCAAGCACCCAGCTGCGGCGCGATGATCCCGCCGTGCTGCCAAATTCTTCGCCAATCACCGTGTCATTGGGGACTTCGGCGGCCAAAATTTGGCGCATGGCCTGTTCGGCCGCGCGATCAGCCTCGGTAACCGGGGTGGCATCGCCCTTGCGCTCGGTGCTGATTGGGGTGCGAAACCATGGGCGGATGGCCTCTCCCGCCGCATCGGCAAGGCGCAGGGCAAGGGCGATATCGTCATCAAGGTTCATGGCTGCGCGCTTCCCTTTGTTGTGTGTGCTTAGTGCCCGGCCTGCGGGCCGCGTTCCAGCCCGGATGCCGCCAATTGCGCGTCGATTTGGGCCAGCAGGCGTTCCAACCCCTCTTCGGTCCGGCTTTCAGCCCGGGCCACCAGCACATCTTGCGTGTTAGAGGCGCGCAGTAGCCACCAGCCGTCAGCGGTGCTGACCCGCACACCATCGGTGGCGTTCACCTCGGCTCCGGCGGCTGACAGGCGATCGCGCACTTCTTCTACCACGGCAAATTTGCGGCTTTCATCCACCTGAAAGCGCAGCTCTGGCGTGTTGATTAAGGCGGGCATAGCCCCGCGCAGCGCGGTTACCGATTGGCCCAATCGGGCCGAGGCGGCAATCAGCCGGACGGCGGCATAAAGCGCATCGTCAAAGCCATAGAACTGGTGGGCAAAGAAGACGTGCCCGCTCATTTCCCCGGCCAGCGGCGCACCTGTTTCCTTCATTTTGGACTTAATCAGGCTGTGCCCGGTCTTCCACATCAGCGGCTGGCCGCCATGGGTGGAAACGAGATCAAAAAGCGCCTCTGATGCCTTAACATCGGCGATAATCGTCGCGCCGGGCACCATTTTCAGCAGGTCCTCGGCATAGATCATCAGCAGTTGATCGCCCCAGATCACCCGGCCCAGGCCATCCACCGCGCCGATCCGATCGCCATCGCCATCAAAAGCAATGCCGAAATCGAGGTTCTTGGCCGCGACAAGCGCTTTCAGGTCGGCAAGGTTCTTTTCCTCAGTCGGGTCCGGATGGTGGTTCGGGAACGCCCCATCAACTTCGGTGTAAAGCAGATGATGTTCACCCGGCAATTTTTTCGCCAGCAGTTCCAGCGCCGGACCGGCCGCGCCATTGCCCGCATCCCAGCCGATGCGCAGTCGCGCGAGGGGTTCTGCCGCGATACCATCCAGCCCCTGCACGATCCGGTCGATATATTCGTTCAGGATTTCGCGATGTTCAAAGCTGCCAGTGCCATCGATCCAATCGCCCGCCGCAGCCATTGCCCCCAGCTTTTGGATGTCCGCGCCAAAAAACGGGCGGCCCTGAAAGACCAGCTTGAAGCCGTTGTAATTGGCGGGATTATGGCTGCCGGTTATCTGGATGCCGCCCTGCACGTCTGGCATTGATGCTTCGGCATAATACAGCATTGGGGTTGGCCCCATGCCGACGCGCACCGCATCGACCCCGCTGGCATTAAGCCCAGCCACCAAGGCTTCTTCCAACATGGTGGAACTGGTGCGGCCATCATAGCCCACCGCGACTTTGTTGCCCCCGGCGCGGCGCAGCAGGGTGGCAAAGCCGCGGCCAATCGCGCGGGCATCATCGGCGCCCAAGGTTTCATCAATAATGCCGCGAATGTCATATTCGCGCAGGACAGTGGTGTGGAACTGGTGTGTCATAAGGGCCTCAGTAGGGCAGGTGTTAAGACAAGAGGGTGTTCAGCAGAAGATCACGCGCGGCATTGGCCTCGTAGACCTGATCGGTGGTGCCGCCGCGATCTGGGTGGACCATGGCGATAAGCCGCTTATGGGCTTCCAGAATTTCGGCGCGGCTGGCATCGGCGCTCACCCCCAATAGGGCGCGGGCGCGGCTCAGGGCTTGGTTGCGGGTGGTCTGGCCTCGCAGATAGTCCCACGGCCAGCGGCCGGTAAACTGTTTGCAGATCAGTGAAGCGATCGCGGCATAGAGCAGCAGTCTTACCATTCGCTTTGCCCCTTCCGGCCGACCACTTCGCTCAA
The DNA here is from genome assembly GCA_041183725.1 of Pseudomonadota bacterium. Classification (GTDB taxonomy): domain Bacteria; phylum Pseudomonadota; class Alphaproteobacteria; order Sphingomonadales; family Sphingomonadaceae; genus Novosphingobium. Next base: position 5,033 of record JBEGLE010000206.1, read on the forward strand.
TCCCGTCTCGGCTCGGCGGTCTTGGCGGGCATCGGCAGGTTCAGCGATGCCAGCAGCGAACGCAGTTCTTGCCGCGCGACGAGATGGCTGGTGCCAAGCTCGCCAAGGTGGCCCTTGTCAAGCAAAGTCAGCCCGGATGGGAACAGTTCGCGGTAAATCACCCGTTCCGACAAGCCATTGGCAATGCGAAAGCCCACCCGCTTGGACAGTTCGGTCAGGGCGTTTTCCAGACGGCGCTGGTTGCGTGCTTCGGTGTGTCCGGTGCGGTTGCGCACCACCACCCAGTCCATTTCGCGGGCGCTGCCGTTTCTCTCGCGTTCTTGGATCGTGGTCAAGGCCCGCTTCTTGCGCGCCTCCCAGATCAGTTCGGCATAGAACGACAGCCGCCGCACTTTAAAGGTTTCGGCATCGACCTGACCGATCAGGTCAAAATCGACAAAGCTATCGTTCAGCGGCGTTACCAGCGTATCGGCGGCGGTGGCGGCCTGCCGGGCAAAAGGATCATCGCGGCCGGGGGTGTCAAACACTAGAAAGTCTGCGCCTTCGCCCATTTGGGCAGCCAACAGGTCCAGTTCCTCGGCGGTTTCGCCCGTGAACACGGCAAAGCGGGCCGATGGCAGGGAGATGCCGCGCCGCCGCTCGGTTTCGCTGCGGTTTTCTAGATAGCGATGCAAGGTGCGTTGGCGTGGGTCCAGATCAATCGCCGCCACCCGCGCACCCTGATAGGCCAGCGCAATGGCGACATGCACCGCTGTGGTCGATTTGCCAGTGCCGCCTTTTTCATTGGCGAAAACGATGCGGTGGGGGGCAGGTTGTGGGGACACGGGAATGGGGGCAGCCTTCGTAAGGGGTTTGTCTGCGAGCGGCGGTGGCGCTAGGGCCACTATCACCAGATTATGACGGATCTTTAACGCAAGGGGCTCTGGCAGTGCAAACGATCAACCGGATTGATCCACTACGGCAAGCGGTGGCCGATCTGCGGCGCGATGGCAAGGTGGCGCTGGTTCCCACGATGGGGGCGCTGCATGAAGGAAATCTGACCCTGGTGCGCGAAGCCCGCCAGCGGGCCGACCATGTGGTTGTCACAATTTTCGTTAATCCGCGCCAGTTCGGTGTGAATGAGGATCTGGCGGCCTATCCCCGCCCATTGGCGTGCGAT
>JBEGLE010000207.1:0-12274 GCA_041183725.1 Pseudomonadota bacterium
TTGCAGCAGCAGCCACGGCCTCGCAGTACAGACGGATCGCACGGCTGGCGTCGTCGTTCGCCGGGATCGGGAACGCGATGCCATCGGGCGAGACGTTCGAGTCGAGGATCGCAACGACCGGGATACCCAGGACGTTGGCTTCCTTGATCGCCAGCTCTTCCTTGTTCGCGTCAATCACGAACATCACATCAGGCACACCGCCCATATCGCGGATACCGCCAAGTGACAGTTCCAGCTTGTCACGCTCACGCGTGAGCTGCAGAACTTCCTTCTTGGTCAGACCGGCAGTGTCGCCCGAAAGCTGCTCTTCCATAGTCTTCAGGCGCTTGATCGAGCCAGAGATCGTCTTCCAGTTGGTGAGCATGCCGCCCAGCCAGCGGTGGTTGACGAAGTGCTGACCGCAAGAACGAGCCGCTTCAGCGATCGGCTCTTGCGCCTGGCGCTTGGTGCCAACGAACAGCACCTTGCCACCAGCCTGAACCGTGGAAGCAACGAATTCGAGCGCACGCGCGAAAAGCGGCACGGTCTGCGACAGGTCAAGAATGTGAACCCCGCTGCGCGCGCCGAAGATATACGGCTTCATGCGCGGGTTCCAACGGTGGGTTTGGTGGCCGAAGTGGGCGCCAGCTTCAATAAGTTGCTGCATCGAGACGGTAGGAGCCGCCATAGGTAATATCCTTTCCGGTTGAACCTCCGAGAAGCTGGAACCGTGCGGTCAAGTCCCGCTGCGGCACCGGTGTTAGTGCTTCCCGTGTGGATTTGTTCATAGGGTAGCGATTGGCACAATGCCGCTCGATTCCCTGTGAACGGTCGGGCGCATAGCGTGATCGCCCGCCAATTGCCAGACCTGATTTGCCGCAGTGCGCATAACCCGATGTAGCCCGCGAGAACAAACCGCTTGACACAATGGAACAAATAGTGAACATTTAACGCCAATGACGGAAAACAGGCGTTTCCCCAAAGCGAATCACCCCGTTTTCCACAGGTAGTAAACAGGTTCGCCACAGCTTGGTGAACAGGTAAGGAGAAGTTCGATGATCATTTCTCAGGCGCTACAGATCGGCCTTGATCTGCTGTTCGTATCGGGTGGCGTAGCCGCAATTGGCACCATGGTCAGTGCATGGAATAAGGCCCAACCCCTGATTGCCGCCCTGCGCGGGGAATTGGCGCAAAGCGGAAACCATCGCGATTTTCGCTACAGCGTAACCGCTATACCAGCCCGCACACATGGGCGTATCACAGCCCCCAAGGCGGCGCGTCTCACCCTTACGCGGCGGGCAGCCCCGGTGCGTCAGAAAGCAGCTCTGCGCGCCGCTGCTTAACCTTGCCATAAGACCACAGGCCATAGGGCAACAGCACGATATAAAGCGCGCAGATCCCGATCAGCGACAGCCAAGGCTCGGTCAACATTGCCGCCCCGGCTAAGCACAGCACAGCCAAAACTTCGATGCGAATAGAGCGGCGGGGGCGCAGCAGCCCCCAGCCCAAAGTCGGCAAGCTGGATATCATCAGGAACGCGATCACCGCGAGCCAAGCGCCGATGAACAAGGGCTCTCGGAGCATGGGCAGACCCGTTACGATCCATAAATAAATCGGCAACATGGCCAAGCCTGCCCCAACCGGAGCGGGGACACCGGTTAGAAAACCCGCAGACTTATGCGGCTGATCTTCCGCATCAATCCGGGCGTTGAAGCGCGCCAAGCGCAAGGCGCAGCAAATCGCAAAGGCAAGACTGGCAAACCAGCCAAGCCGCGGCAGGTCTTTCAGAGACCACAAGAACAGGATCAGGGCCGGCGCCACCCCGAAAGAGACATTATCGGCCAGGCTATCAAGTTCCGCACCAAAGCGCGATTGCCCTTTCAGCATGCGGGCAATGCTGCCATCAATACCATCAAGGAAGCCGGCCAATATTACCGCCTGAACCGCCTGTTCAAACTGGCCGGTAATCGCAAAGCGGATGCCGGTTAGGCCAAAGCCCAGCGCTGAGGCGGTGACGGCATTGGGAATCAGGGTGCGCAGAGTCAGGCCGTGCGGCAAACGAACCCGCCGATCACCCCCTGCCCCTCTGTTCACTGACCGATACCCTCGATCAAGCCTTGCTCGCCGATGCGGGCCAACACGGTTTCACCGGCAATAACGCTTTGCCCCTTAAGCACGGCTGGTTCGGTACCAGCAGGCAGATAAACATCAACCCGACTACCAAAACGGATCAAGCCAATGCGTTGCCCTGATTCAACCGTATCCCCAGCCTTAACAAAGGGAATGATCCGGCGGGCGACCAGACCGGCAATCTGGGTGAAACCGATCTTCAGGCCATCAGCCCGTTCAATCAGAAAATGCTGACGCTCATTTTCCTCGCTCGCCTTATCCAGATCGGCGTTAAGGAACTTGCCAGGGATATAATTCACCCGCTGCACAGTGCCGGCAATTGGCGTGCGATTAATGTGAACATCAAACACGCTCATGAAAATTGACACCCGGGTCACGGGTTCATCACCCAGCCCAGCAGCCCCGCCAAGATCAGCGGCCAGTTCAAAAGGCGGCGGCATTTTCTGGATTAGGGTGATCAGCCCATCCGCTGGCGCCACGATCAGATTATCACCCAAAGGCGTAACCCGCACCGGATCGCGGAAAAAAGCCAAAATACCCAATACCAGCAGCCCAAGCGGCCAAGCGAGTATCTCCCATGTCAGCAGAGCTGTAACAAGCGAGGCACCCGCCGCGATAAGCGCGAACTTACGCCCTTCTGGGTGGACACTGGGCCATTTCCAAGCGGCTTCACCGCGACCGCGGTTATCTGTGATCTGTGAGGACATGGGCGGTATTTAGAGGCTGCAGAGCAAAGCGACAAGCAATTGTGCACAGAGCGCCGTGGACAGCCGGAAAGGCGGGTTAATACTGTGGCAGCATATCGGCAGCGGCCTTGCGGTTGATTCAATCCTGACGGGGCGCTATCCCTGCATTTCCAATCCCACCCCAAAGGCTAATACCCAAAGGTGGCAGATGGTCATTGATCGCATCAGTTTCAGGGCACACTATCCTATGGAAGACTTGGATCAGAGAGAAATTCGCCGCATCGATTCCCGGGATCTATGCGGTTGGGCCTCTTTGCTTTCTGCCATATTCAACGTTGTCTACACCACGATGCACCCGCTGGAATCGCTAGATGTTCTGGCATCCACATCGCTGGTCTTGGCTATCATTTCGATCATCAACAAAAATGGGCTAGTTCCCAAACTGTCGATTTTCATCACGGTGATGCACTGGGTGGTGATCTTCGCCATCCGCTTCATCTGACTTTTAGCCAGTTAAACCGTCACGCTATCGAATAAGGCAAGATAACTGGTCGCGGACGCCGGACTGGCATGGCGCTCAAGCCCTCGTGCGCGCTCCCCATTGCTGGCAAATGGTCCGGCAAGCACATCTGCCATCGCCGCAGCAAGATCATCAGCCCTAGACCTATCCACCACCCGTCCGTGCAACGGGCTGGCGATAAGCGCCTTTTGCGAGGGAGAGCAATTGGTTGATACCACCGGCACATCGGCAGCCAGTGCCTCAATCAACACCGCTGGAAAGCCTTCATAACGAGACGTCATGAGGAGCAGAGAGGCCTGAGCCAGTTTTTCTGCAATATCCGAAGCAAAGCCGGGCATGGCGACAAATTCCGCGATCCCTAAGCGTTGCACCAACGCCTCCAACGCCGCCCGATCACGCCCTTCCCCCAAAATAAGCAGGCGCGCATCGTGCTTCTTTAGTAAAATGGCGAAGGCACGAATGGCCAGTGCAAGATTTTTCTGCGGCTCCATCCGGGCAATTGCCAGAATTAAGGGGGGATGCTGCGGGCCATGACGGGGCAAAGGGCAATAGCCCTGCGGCAAATTTGGCTCAGCCAAAATAGCACTGCGATCTGGGCCAATCACATCACTATCCGCCGCCTGCAACTCTGCCGACATATAGACCAGTCGATTTATCGGGGCCGCCAGCCAACGCACCGCCATGCCCGCCGCGGTGCGCAGAGGCCCCGGTAGAGGCGGCAACAAGGGGTTACTCACCTTAGCCACGATCGGCAGATTGGGAAAATGCTGGCGAATGGCGTGGGCCAAAATGAAGTGAAAGTTTCCCGGTATGAAAACCAGATCAGGCTTGGCCTTTGCCAAGGCGGGTATCATCCCCTCCCCCAGCCGCAGCCGCGATAACGCGCTACGCGGAATAGGCGGATCAAGCACCACTATGTCCGCCCCCTGTGGCACACGTTCCCGCATGGGGCCATCCAATGCCCCGGCAATAATCGTAACCCTTCGGCCTTTCTTCAGCCATTCCCCCGCAAGACGAAAGGCAATCGCCTCTGTCCCCCCGGCGTTAAAATCATGAATGACGATGGCGATATGCTGCTTGATCATGCGCCTCTCCACCAAGCCCCCTTTACCCAAGCCTAGGCAGAATAGCCTTGGGGATTCTGCGCCTGCCATTGCCAAGCAGAATCACAGATTGCGACAATATCCCGCTCAGCTTGCCAGTTGAGCAAGGCCTTGGCCTTTTCCACCCCAGCATAGAAACGGGCAATATCGCCTGCCCGTCTGGGGGCCAGCGCATAGGGAATAGGCTTGCCTGATACCTGCTCCAAGGCCTGAATGATCTGCATCACCGAATAGGGTTGCCCCGTTCCGATGTTAAACACCTCACACCCTTGATGGCGGCTGGCGAAGTCCAAGCCTGCGCTATGGGCCAAGGCAAGGTCGGTTACATGGATATAGTCACGCTCTCCGGTGCCATCGGCTGTGTCATAATCATTGCCAAATACCTGTAACGCCGGCCGCCTGCCCACCGCCACCTGGGTGGCAAAAGGCACCAAATTGTTGGGCACGCCGCTGGGGTCTTCGCCAATATCGCCGGATTCATGGGCTCCTGCTGGATTGAAATACCGCAAAAGCACGGCGGAAGCCTGCGGCTTGGCGGCGCACCAGTCTTGGATAATCCGTTCAACCATCAGCTTGCTTTGGCCATAGGGATTGGTTGGGTTCAAAGGATGCTTTTCATCATAGGGCAAGTAATGGACCGTGCCATAAACCGTTGCCGATGATGAAAATACGATCTGCTGGCAGCCAACCTGATCCATCGCTTGCAACAGGCGCAGCGAGCCAAGCACATTGTTATCATAATATTTCAACGGATCAGCATGGGATTCGCCAACCGCTTTCACCCCGGCAAAATGGATCACCGCATCAGGTTGAAAGGCCTGCATGGCCCCCACAAGATCATCTTGCGCCCGAATATCGCCCGAAACCTGAACGAAATCTTTGTTAGCCAGTCGCTTAACCCGAGCCAAAGCCTCTGGCGTCGCGTTAGAGAAATTGTCGTAGACACAAATCTCATGCCCCGATCGCAGCAATTCCAAGGCTGTATGGCTGCCAATATAGCCCGCGCCACCCGTGATAAAAACTTTCACAACACGATACGCCTTGCTGGGATGCGTTTGGTTTCATCCATAGTGCCACAGCGCCTATGGTCCGGTCTAGTCATGGGGATTGAACGGCTGGGCGACTGCCAGCCTCAGGGGCAAGAAACTGGTGGTGGACAGGGCTGGATTCGAACCAGCGTACGCTTGCACGGGCAGATTTACAGTCTGCTGCCTTTAACCACTCGGCCACCTGTCCACACCAGCTTGCCGGTGACGGGTTACCCCGAAATTGCGACCCCACACGTGGAGCCATCCGGCCGAGAGGCGGGCACATGGCGAAGCAAGGCTTGCCTGTCAATGGGGTCACGGGCATGAGCGCTTCTGAAATTGTTGAATTGGGTGAAGAATGACAAAACGATTTGGCGGCAAACAGGGTGATGAAGCACGCGAATCCGCGCAAGGTGAAACCCGCCCCAAGCGGGCATTTCGTGGGCGTGCCGGGCGTATGCAAGGCGGCCGTGGCAGTGGCAGGGCTTCAGCCGGAGCCGTGCGCCTGTGGGGCCGCCATGCTGTGGAAGCAGCGCTAAAAAATCCTGACCGGAAACACCGCAAGCTGTGGGCAACCCGCGAAGGGGTGGCCGCGCTTGATGGTGAACTGCCCGAAGGTTTTCCCGTTGAATGGGCGCAGCCAGCCGATCTGGGCCGTCTCGTCGCCCGCGATGCCCCGCATCAGGGCTTGGTTCTGGAATGCGATGCTCTGCCAGACATATTTTTGGATGAAGTGCTGCAAGGTGATGCGTCGCGCCCGCTTATCGTGCTGGATCAGGTTACCGATCCGCATAACGTGGGCGCGATTCTCCGCTCTGCCGCAGCCTTCAATGCCTGCGCGATCCTAACCCAAGATCGGCATTCCCCACCCGAATCGGGAACAGTTGCCAAATCAGCCTCTGGCGCCTTGGAAGTTGTGCCTTGGGTGCGGGTGGTAAACCTGGCCCGTGCGCTCGAAGAAGTCGCTGAGGCGGGGTATTGGCGGATCGGGCTGACCGGCGGGGCTGATGGCACCTTGGCAGAGGCGCTCCCCAGCGGCCCCATCGCTTTGGTGCTGGGCGCCGAGGGGGAAGGCATGCGCCACAACATTACCCAGCACTGCGATGCTCTGGCCCGTTTGCCAATAAGCGAGGCTATGGAAAGTCTTAATGTTTCCAATGCCGCAGCCATAACGCTTTATGCCGCCGCGACCCGGCCGATGCCTGATTAAGCCGATACGGCAGCGAACGAATGGGGCAAAAGAAAAGCGCCGCGTCCGATTGTCGGGCGCGGCGCTTATTCTTTGTGCCTAGGCCTGATCACGCAGGCCCAGAGGACTTAAACGATCAGTTGACCGCGTCCTTCAGGCCCTTGCCGGCCTTGAACTTCGGCTGAGCCGAAGCCTTGATCGTCATCGGTTCGCCGGTGCGCGGGTTGCGGCCGGTCGAAGCCTTGCGCTTGGCAACCGAGAAGGTGCCGAAGCCGACGAGACGCACTTCATCGCCGCTCTTCAGAGCGCCGGTGATGGCATCGAAAAGGCCTTCAACGGCCTTGGTAGCATCGCTGCGCGTCAGGCCGCTGGCTTCTGCAACTGCGCCGATCAGTTCGTTCTTGTTCATAACGGGAACCCCTACCTCTGGTGTATAGTCTTGAATCTACAATTCGCCTCAAGAGCGGCCGGAATTGAGCGGCTTTTCGCGCGTCTGTCAAAGCCAAAACGGCAGAGAAACCGCCGATTATCCCCGAATTTTCGCCATTTTTGCCGCGCAAAGCCTCTTGCCAAGCATAGTGCACCCGGCCTTGGCCAAAACCAAGGCCGATTCGCGGCACTGCAGCAAGAATCAGTGGGCGGTTGCCGAAGTGCTTAAACCCGTCGGAACCGGTTGGCTGGCAAGGTCATCTTGTTCGGTCCATTCAACCGGTTCCAGCTTGGTAACCAAGGCCCGGGCAAGAACTTCATCAACATGCGAAACCGGCACGATTTCCAGCGCCGCCAAAATATTGGCTGGCAGCTCGGCTAGATCCTTGCGGTTGTCTTCGGGGATCAGCACCGTCTTGATCCCGCCGCGAATAGCCGCGAGCAGCTTTTCTTTCAGCCCGCCAATCGCCAGCACCCGGCCGCGCAGAGTGACCTCGCCGGTCATGGCCACATCCTTGCGCACGGCAACGCCGGTCAGGGTGGAAACGATCGAAGTTACCATACCTACACCAGCCGAAGGACCATCCTTGGGCACGGCCCCTTCGGGCAAGTGGATGTGAATGTCCTTGCGGTTAAAGATCGTCGGCTTGATGCCATAGGCTGGCGCACGGGCACGAACGAAGCTGAAGGCCGCTTGGATCGATTCGGTCATGACCTCGCCCAGCTTGCCGGTGGTTTTCACCGCGCCCTTGCCCGGCACCGTCACGCTTTCGATGGTCAGCAGTTCACCGCCCACTTCGGTCCAAGCGAGGCCAGTCACCGCGCCCACCTGGTTTTCCTCATCGGAAACGCCATGGCGGAATTTGCGCACACCGGCATAGTCAGCCAGATTTTCCGGCGTAATGGTTACGCTGGTTTCCTTGCCTTCCAGTATCTTGCGCAAAGACTTGCGGGCCAGCCGCGCTATCTCGCGCTCCAGCGTACGAACCCCGGCTTCGCGGGTATAATAGCGGATCAGATCCAGCAAACCTTCGGTGGTGAGGGTGAATTCGCCCTTTTTTAGACCATGGGCCGCTATCTGCTTTTCGATCAGGTGGCGCTCGGCGATCTCAATCTTTTCATCGTCGGTATAGCCTTCCAGCCGGATGATCTCCATGCGATCAAGCAAGGGCTGCGGCAGGTTCAGGCTGTTGGCCGTGCAGACGAACATGACGTCTGACAGATCATAGTCCAGTTCCAGATAGTGATCCTGAAACTTGCTGTTCTGTTCAGGGTCCAACACTTCAAGCAGCGCTGATGCGGGATCGCCGCGATAGTCTTGCCCCAGCTTGTCTATCTCATCGAGCAGGAACAGCGGATTGCTGGTGCCAGCCTTTTTAAGATTCGAGACAATCTTACCCGGCAAGGATCCGATATAGGTGCGACGGTGACCACGAATTTCAGCTTCATCGCGCACCCCGCCCAGCGACTGCCGGATGAATTCGCGGCCCGTGGCCCGGGCAATCGATTTGCCCAGTGAGGTCTTGCCCACACCCGGCGGACCGACGAGGCACAAGATCGGCCCCTTCAGCTTGTTCGTGCGTGCCTGCACCGCCAGATATTCAACGATGCGATCCTTCACCTTTTCCAAGGCATAGTGATCGGCATCGAGAATTTCCTGCGCACGGCCAATGTCGCGCTTCAACTTGGATTTCTTGCCCCAAGGCAGGCCCAACAAGACATCCAGATAGTTACGGATTACCGTGGCTTCCGCGCTCATCGGCTGCATGGATTTCAGCTTTTTCAGCTCGGCATTCGCCTTGGTGCGGGCTTCTTTTGAAAGCTTGAGCTTGTTAATCTTGTCTTGCAGTTCAGCGAGTTCGTTAGCTTCTTCGCCATCGCCGCCGCCCAGTTCTGACTGGATCGCTTTTAGCTGTTCGTTAAGGTAATACTCGCGCTGGGTCTTCTCCATCTGCCGCTTTACCCGGCCGCGGATCTTACGCTCAACCTGTAATACACCCAGTTCACCTTCCATGAAGGCGAGCACCATTTCCAAGCGCTTAAGCGGGTCTGATTCGAGCAAAATGGCTTGTTTATCAGCAACTTTCGCCCCGATCTGCGCAGCAACGCCATCGGCGAGCAGACCTGCTTCGACGATTTCCGATAAGTCGTTTCCGGCATCAGCAGAGAGTTTTTTGTTCAGCTTGGTATATTCACCAAATTGCTCAACCACCGAACGCATCATCGCGGTAACTTCGTTGCCCGACACCGTAACCGGATCAAGCGCGGCAACCTGCGCAACCAACATGCCGTTTTCTTCGCCCACGCGTTCCAGCTTGGCGCGCTGCTGACCTTCAACCAGCACCCGCACCGTACCATCGGGCAGCTTTAGCAATTGCAGAACCGTGGCGATCACGCCCAGATCATAGAGATCATCCGAAGCCGGATCATCGCAGCCGGGATCAAGCTGCGCGACGAGGAATATATCCTTATCGCCCGCCATAGCTGCTTCCAGCGCCACAACGGATTTTTCGCGCCCAACAAACAGCGGCACAACCATGCCGGGGAATACCACGATATCACGCAGGGGAAGCAGAGGAAGAAGTGTCATTTCCATATCCATTTAGCGAAACGCCTTAATGCCACGGGCCGAGTGAACCGGCTCTATGCAGCCAGATATGGGGTTGCCCTGTATCGGCTGCAATGGCCTGTTGGGTTTTTGCGGCTAAGTTACCCCATTCCCGGCAGCTTAAAGCCAGCCGGCAAGCCCATACCATCCTGAATTTTGCCCATTTCTTCGCCCGAAGCAGCATCGGCTTTTACCCGCGCATCGTTGAACGCAGCGGCGATAAGATCTTCGAGCATAGCTTTGTCCGCAGGCACCAGCAGACTATCGTCAATGGCGACACCCACAACCCGGCCCTTGGCGGTGCAACGTATGGTCACCAAACCACCAGCGGCAACACCTTCAACATGAATATGATCAAGCTTGGCCTGGGCCGCGCCCATCTGTTTCTGGATGGTCTCAGCAGCCTGCTGGGCGGCACGGATCATCTCTTCCATCGATTTCATGCAAAACGGCTCCGGTTAAACTGGCCCCCAGCTTGGGCGGGGGCATCTTCCTTGATGAATTCAGCCGCCGGAAAGGCAGCAAGCGTTGCCGCGACCAGCGGCGAGGCGCGCAGGGCGGCATCTTCTGCGGCTTTAACCTCGGCCGCACGTTCGCGCAGGCTGGGCATGGCCTCCCCTTCGCCGCGGGTGACCTCCCAGCGTTCCCCCGTGGCGCGCAGCAAGCCTTCACGCAGATCGGTCGAGGGATCGCCGGGATAGCCATCAACCAAGGTATAGGTCAGCGACAAAGGTTGCAGCGCCACCACCCGCACCCAATCCCGCATGATTTGGGCAATGCGAAGCTGGCCGGTTTGCTCAACTGTTTGGCACAAATCAGCCCAATCAACGGCTGCGGGCGCAACCTGAGGCGGTGATGAGGCACCAAGCGGTGCACCGCCAGTGGCCGCCGCAGAGGGAGCCACGGCAAACCCACCAGCCGCCGCAGCCTCTTCAATCTTTTTCGCCAATTTGCCCGGATCCGGCAGATCCGCCGCGTGCATCACCCGCAGCAGCGCCATTTGGGCAGAAGCCAGCGGATCAGGAGCCGTGCGGACTTCGTCATGCCCCTTCAGCAGCAATTGCCACAGACGGTGCAATTGCCCAGCCGAAAGCTGCTGCGCCCAAGCCTCTATCGCGGCGCGTTCTTCAGCGGAAATAGCATCGGCAACCGTCTTGCCCACTTGGGCAACGGTGATCCGGTGGACCAGTTCCATCTGTGATCGCATGAGCGAAAGCGGCTCAACCCCAAGGGCAAACTGGGCCTCAACCAGATCAAGTAAGGCAGCCGAATCCCCGCCAAGCAAAGCAGCAAGCACGCGGCGCTGCACAGACTTGTCAGCCAAACCCAACATATCCTGCACCTGCGCCGGGGTTACCGTGCCTTCCCCACCCAGATCGGCATGGGCAATTGCCTGATCAAGAATCGAAAGGCCATCACGTACCGATCCTTCCGCAGCGGCAGCAATCATACTCAGCGCCTCTGCATCAGCGACCACGCCTTCAGCAGAACAGACCCGGGCAAAATGCTCAGCCAACAAGGGTCCTGGGATGCGGCGCAAGTCAAACCGCTGGCACCGCGAGAGGACTGTAACCGGCAACTTGTCCACCTCAGTCGTGGCGAACAGGAACTTCACGTGCGCAGGTGGTTCCTCAAGTGTCTTAAGCAAAGCATTGAATGCATTGCGTGACAGCATGTGAACTTCGTCGATGATATAGATCTTATAGCGGGCCGAAACCGCGGCGTAACGCACGGCCTCGATAATCTCGCGGACATCATCCACACCGGTATGGCTGGCGGCGTCCATCTCGATCACATCGATATGCCGCCCTTCGGCAATTGCCACACACGGCTCACACTGACCGCAGGGATCAATCGTCGGCCCGCCTTGCCCGTCTGCCCCCACGCAATTCAGCGCCTTGGCAATAAGACGCGCCGTAGACGTCTTGCCCACCCCGCGCACGCCGGTCATCAAAAAAGCATGGGCCAGGCGATCGCGGCGAATGGCATTGGCCAAGGTTTGCACCATGGCATCCTGCCCAATCAGCTCGGAAAAGGTTTGCGGCCGATATTTGCGCGCCAAGACGCGATAGGGTTGCGCGGCTGGGGCAGGCTTAGTCGCAGGTGCGGTTGGCGCTGGCGTCACTGCCACGGGCGCAGGCTCCACTGCCACTTCAATCATTGGGTCTGGAACAGGCTCTGGCACTGCCGCCGCTACAGGAGCGGGTTCGCCGAACATCGATGCCTGACCTGCCGCCTCAAGATCAGCCGCGCTGGGCGCAGCTTCGCCTTCATCAGCGGGCTCATTGCCAAACATATCGGGGGAATCGGCCATCGCGCCTAGGTAAGGGCAAATAAGCCACTTGTCGAAGGGGACCGGGGAAATATCCCGCATCCAATTTCGCAGAGGCATTGGGTGATGAAAAAGGAGCCGAGCGACCCGCCGCTATCCGTTGTGGCTGCTTCCTTCCGGACCTGACCAAGTTGGCGAACGCAAACGTCCACCCGACTCCCGGAGCGCCATATGATGTGTGGTCCTGCCTTTGTCCAGCCCCGTCAGGCCGACAGCACCACGATCACATCAACGGAAATTATCCGCGTAGCTCTGCAGCTTCAGGCGCTT
>JBEGLE010000208.1:0-8974 GCA_041183725.1 Pseudomonadota bacterium
GATCGCCATGCGCGTGTGTTCGAGCAGCTCTTCGGCATCGTGGCTGGCATCGACAATTTCAATCAGATCGCGCAGCCAGCCCACTTGGCCATCAGGCTGCACGCCGCCCTGTTTATAGGCCCAATGGGCGGCCAAGCCGAATTCGTTGGTGCGGTGCATTTCGCGGGTGCGGACCTGCACCTCCATCCGCATCGAATTTTCATAGATCAGCGCGGTGTGCAACGAGCGATAACCGTTGGCCTTGGGGGTGGAGATATAGTCTTTGAACCGGCCGGGGATCATCTGCCACGTTTGATGCAGCACCCCCAGCGCGCGATAGCAGTCTTGCGGGCTATCGGTGATGACGCGGAAGGCCATGATATCGGTGATCTGCTCGAACGAGACATGGCGCTCCCCCATCTTTCTCCAGATCGAATAGGGATGCTTTTCCCGGCCTGATACTTCCACCCGCATACCGGCGGCAGCCAAGGCCTGTTTGATGGTTAGGGCAATGTCATCCACCTGCCCGCCTTCGGAATTGCGGATCTGGGTTAGCCGATCAGCAATGGTGGCGCAGGCGGCTGGCTCCAGTTGTTCGAAAGCCAGCATCTGCATTTCGCGCATATATTCATACATGCCCACCCGTTCGGCCAAGGGGGCATAGATATCCATGGTTTCGCGCGCGATTCGGCGGCGTTTTTCTTCGCTGCGGATAAAATGCAGCGTGCGCATATTGTGCAGCCGGTCAGCCAGCTTGACCAGCAACACGCGCAGGTCTTCGCTCATGGCCAGCAAGAACTTGCGCAGGTTTTCCGCCGCGCGCTCGCTTTCGGTCATTGCTTCGATTTTGGAAAGCTTGGTAACCCCATCCACCAATCGGGCGATTTCGGGGCCAAAGAAGCGCTCGATCTCTTCGATCGTCGCCAGCGTATCTTCCACCGTATCGTGCAAGAGGGCGGTAACAATCGTCGCCTGATCCAGCTTTAGCTCGGTCATCAATCCGGCCACTTCGACCGGGTGCGAGAAGTAAGGATCACCCGAGGCGCGCTTCTGAGTGCCGTGCTTTTGCACGGTGTAGACATAGGCCCGATTCAGCACCGCCTCATCGGCATCTGGATCATACGCTTTAACGCGTTCCACAAGTTCGTATTGGCGAAGCATTATCAGCTAGATGGCGGATCAAGGGGGGCTTGGGCAAGCGGTAAGGTTTGTTGACAGCGATTGATTGGGTTTAGAAGGGACGGATTTGGGGCAAACGCGCTGGTAATTGGCCGTTTGGCTGGATAGTTAGCGGCCATGGAACTGATCTTTGTTAAGCGCAGCGGCAAATATGATGACCTAACCATCATCCGCAGCGCGGGTGATTCCGAAACGGTCGCCTGTCCCAAACAGGGCATTATCCCGCATGATATGGTGCACTATGCCGTAGAGAGTGTTTTGGTCCATCGCGGTTTTTTCTCGCTGGTGAAAGCAGGACAGGAACTGGCCTATGCCACCGGCGGTGATGCCACATCACTGGCGGTTGAGCGATTGGTTGAGACCTTTCAGGCAGAAATGTGGGGCGGCCGTGTCGCGGCTTCAGATCTGCTGGCCACCTATGCCCATGCCTGTGAGGCGCGGGGGCATGATGTGGCGGCGGTTTCTCTTGATGATGTTACTGCGATACGTGAGCGACTTGATGCCCTGACCCAACAATGGTCTGCTCTCGCTATACATGAATCGCTTCGCCTTAGTTTTTAATGCTTGCCTTGATCAAGACCAGCTCGGCCTGCGCCCTTGGTCCTTCAGCTCCAGGTGGCCTCTGGTGGCAGGCTCATCAGGATGGCGTCGATATTGCCGCCGGTTTTCAGGCCGAACAGGGTGCCGCGGTCATAGACCAGATTGAACTCGGCATAGCGCCCGCGCCATTCAAGCTGCTGGGCCTTGTCTGCCGCGGTGAAAGCCATGCCCATACGGCGGCGCACGATGCGCGGGAAGGCGGCCAAAAAGGCGCGGCCGACAGCTTGGGTGAAGGCGAAATTGGCTTCCCATTGGGCCTGATCGGCGCATTCAAGGTGATCATAGAAAATCCCGCCTACCCCGCGATGGACCTTGCGGTGGGGGATATAAAAGTATTCGTCAGCCCAAGCCTTAAAACGATCGTAATAGTCCGCCCCGTGGGCATCGCAGGCGGCTTTGTAGGCGGCGTGGAATTCGGCGGTGTCATCATCATAGGGGATCGGCGGGTTAAGATCGCCGCCACCGCCGAACCACGCCTTGGTGGTGGTGAGGAAGCGGGTGTTCATGTGCACGGCGGGAACGTGCGGATTGGCCATGTGGGCGACAAGACTGATGCCGGTGGCGGAAAAGGCGTTTTGTTCCGCACTGGCCCCGTTGATCGTCGCGGCAAAGTCTTTGGCCAGTCCGCCGCGCACGGTGGAGATGTTGACGCCAACCTTTTCGAACACCTTGCCCTTCATCACGCTGCGGGTGCCGCCGCCGGTTTCGCCCGCCTGTTCACCTTCCACCTCTGATCGCTGCCAGGGGGTATAGGCAAAGGCGGCGTGCGATCCGGCCTCACGCTCAATCGCTTCAAATTCGGCGCAAATCTGGTTGCGCAAATCTTCGAACCAAGCGCTGGCGCGGGCGGTGTTGGGGGTCCAGTCGGTCATAGCACTCTCATATCAGCGGCGGCGCGCTGTCCTACAGTGGCGCGGCAAAGGCAAGCGAGGAGTTTGGCCTAACTTGCAGCCGCGCGGGATTGCAGCAGAATGGCCGCCTTCGCCAAGGCTGAGGGCTGATCCACATCCAACAAGGCATCAGCATCACTGGGGATTAGGCTAAGCCCTGCCAAGTTGGATAACACCGGCCCCGCGCCGCGATCCCCTTTGAGCCCTTGCAATGCAGCAAAGGCGGTTGACGGGATCAATGCGGGCACACCCGGGCGGTCATCGGTCTGGGCGAAGGCCGCAGGAGCACCAGCGGCAATCAGGCGGGCCAGCAAAGCCGGCGTAACCAGCGGCATATCGGCCAGCATTATCAGCAAGGCATCGGCCCGCTGGGCCTCAGCTATGCTTGCGGCAAATGCTACCGAAGTGGCAAGCCCCTGTGCTGCATGGGGGTTATGGGCAATGGGGCAGCTATCGGTGATAAAGATCGGTTCATGCTCTCCGGCAATCCATACGATCGGCGCCCCCATCTGCAATGCGCAATCAAGAGCCCAACGGCCTAAGGGCTTTCCCGCGCAGGGTTGCACCAGTTTGTCTGAACCATATCGGCTGGAGCGACCGGCGCCAAGTATGGCGATCAGCAAAGGTAAACTCGGCTTTTTGCATACTTTTGGCGGGGATTTAGTCATGGCTGAACAGGATGGGCCAAGTGGATCCGAACAGCAAGAGTGGGCACTATCGCATACGGGTTTGTGCTTCTGCCTCTTGCCAAGCAACCCAGCCAAGGCCAATCAGTGCAATTATGACAGCCTATCCACCGCCGCCACGGCAAACCGCCAATCCATCGCCTCTGCGTCAGCCGCGCTCGATCCGCCGTACGACAAGCATCGATGTGACATGGCCCGACGGGGCAGAGGGCGCCATGCGCATGGATGGCCGTGCACGCGATATTTTCACCCCGGCGCAGGGTGTGGAGATTGTCCGTGCGGAAGCCAATATGGTTGCCACGGTGGCGCAAAATCGCACGATCAGCGCGATTAGCGCCGATCCGGCGCCAGCGGCGATTGCAGAGCTGGTCGGCAAGCGTGGCGGGGGGCATTTGCGAGTGGCTGTCCGTGAAATCATGCCCGAATTGCTGCTGGAAGGATCGCCCCTCTATCTTTTGCTTGATGATATTTCAGGCACCAGCCTGATATCGCCATGGGCTATGTCGCAGTGGCTTCCCGATTGGGTGGAGAGAATGCGGCAGCGGGCGGCAGCGGCACCGCCAGAAATGTCGGCCTTTTCCAACCGCACCGATGTCTGCTGGGGTTTTCGTCAGGAATCAACCGCGTTGAAGAGCATGGATTTGGCAGGCCCTGTGCACGAAGATGCCGATGCGGGTGATCTGCGCAATCCGGCTGATCCGGGCGGCTGGCACCTGTTTCCTGAAAGCCAAGGCATGGCTTTTCGCCGGGCGCGCCGCATTGATGTATGGCGTGATGCCGATGCCATTCACATCGAGGCCAGCTTTCAGGATAGCGGATCCCGGCCTCAAGGCGACCGTGCGGCCTTGCATGAATATATCGTGCGGGTTGCGGCCGATCCGCAAAGCCAGGTGATTACCTCGCTTGAGGCTGATCCGCGCGTTTTGCCTTTTTGGGAATGTCCCGGCGCGATTGCCCACGCCAAAAAATTGATCGGCACATCCTTGGGCGCCATGCGTGAAGCCGTGCATGATAATTTGCGCGGGCCAATTGGCTGCACCCACTTGAATGATGCCCTGCGCGGTTTGGCCGATGTGCCTCATATGCTGGAATTATTGGACGCAGAGATGGGCCTGTTTCAGTCTTAACCTTGCTGCGCATCCTGCTGCTGGTGCAATGTCCAACTGGCGGTGAGATAGCGGGTCATTGATGCCAAGGCTTGTGGTTCCAGTTCTAGCAGGGTGCGTCGCTTGTCGACCGGATCAATCTGACGCCGGACCAAGCCCGCATCAACCAATTGGTTCACATAGCGCAGCGCGGTGGAGAGTGGCGCATTTGTGCCAGCACAGGCGCTTGAGGTGGGCACCGAATGGTTGTGCAGCGCAGCTTCAGCAAGATCGATCAAAATATCCCATGCCGGCCCGGCAAACAGATCGGGGTTAAAGAATTTTGCCCGTGTGTGCCGACTTTTGACCAAAGAGCGGATGAATAGGCGCAGATCATCGGCGCTGGGTGTGGCGCCGCCTGACGTTCTGTCTTGGGCTTCGTTCTCTTGCGGGCTACCTAAGCGTGACAGGGCCAGCAATTGGAATTGGCCGGTTAACTGTGCCCAGCGCGCAGAGGCCCGGCGTAAAGCGGCCGATAGGATGGTTTGCGTTACCGGTTTGGGCAAAAAGTCCATGGCATTGGAACGCATGGCCTGAACTGCTGTGTCCAGCGACACGGCCCCGGTGGCGACAATGGTTACCAGTGGGCGGGTTTGGGTGAATCGGGCGGCCAGTTCATCCAACAGGGTCAGGCCGTCCATCCCCGGCATATCAAGATCGGTGATTACAATGCCGATTTGCGGGTTTTCAGCGATCTGTTTGAGCGCGCAAGAAGCATCGGTGGCTGTTAGGCACCGATAGCCCAACCCGCCTACAATTTCGGCATATTCGGCCAAGCAATCAGGATCGTCATCAATCACCAGAACCGGGCTTTGTCCGAGAGGTAAGTCCGGAATAAAAGCCTTTAATCTGTTTGCTGGCACGGTGCCGCGACCCTTCTTTCAATACTTTGAAACCGATTCCTGCCCCGACTAGGCTTGGAATCCGCGTTTGCAAACATGTTTTGTTGGCTAATTTTCAGCACACTGTGAAAAAAATCGCTTATATACTAGTTATAATTAAGCATTAATTAGTACATAAGTAGTTAAAAAGGTTGTATCTATGTTATCGTGCTTGGATTGTGCCATGTATGCGCATAATGCCTTATCACTCAGGTTAGCATAGGGTTATGGAGGTGGGCATGGTCATGGGCATGGGCAAGGCGGATGAGGATGGTTTAGGCAACAACAGGGAAAGCGGGGGCGTGCCCTCTACCCATGATCTTATGCAGCCCTTGAATGTCATCCAACTGGCCAGTGGCAACCTGCGTTCGCGCATTTTGCCAATGCTGGGTGGCGATGATGCAGACTATTTGATCAGCAAACTGGATCGCATCGAACAACAGGTGGCGCGTATGGCCACCATGTTATCTGGTGCACAGTAATGTACGGTATGATTCATCGCGGCATTCGACAGATGGTGATTGATGCCCGCGGAGAAGAGGCGTGGCAGGCGCTTGAGCGCGAGCAGGGTATTGGCCCGCACGATATGATCACGGCTTTGGTCCATGACGATGAACTGACTGTCCGCTTGTTAACCGCCGCAGCGGAGCGGCTGGGTCTATCGTTTGATGATTGTTTGAAGGCCTTTGGTCGCTATTGGATCCGCTTTGCTGAGGCTGGTCCCTTCAGTGCTATTATGGACTTTACTGGTCGCGATATCGCCAGTTTCATCACCAATTTGGATCGGATGCATCAAGCCGTCGTTGCGGCACTGCCCGAAGCACGGGTGCCGTCCTTTACCTTGGTGCGGAATGAGCCGGGGAACCTGCTGGTGCAATATCGCTCTGATCGCACGGGACTAGAGGCTTTTGTGGTTGGCTTGCTCTATGGCTTGATGGCGCGTTTTGGTATTGATGGTAAGGTGACGCAGGTCCCAAGCAGCAACAATACCGCCGAATTTGTCATGCTATTTGATCCTGGATGACCATCGGTGCGCTTTGACCTTGATGCGACAAGGCTCGGCCTACTTTTCCCGGCCCATTTGGTAATCGGGCCTGATCTGACTGTGCGTGCCATCGGTCCATCGCTGGCGCGGCAGCTTCCCAAGCTGAAGCTCGGCTTGCCATTGCTGGATCATTTCGTGTGGGCGGGCGGCCGCGCCACGGATGCGATGCCGGCATTGGCCGCGAGTGGGCAGGCGATCCAGTTGGCGTCTTGGTGCGGGAAGGTTCGCCTGACGGGTTCGGTGCTTGCTTGTGATGAAGGCTATTTGCTGGCTTTGCGCCATGTTCCATCAGAGTTTTTGCTGGGTGCTGATGACTTGCAGATTTCTGATTTTCCACCCGATGATCCTTTGGTAGCGGGGCTGATGCTGGTTGGTATGCAGCGCGCAATGATTGAAGATTCACGCAGTGTCGCGATGGAGCTGGCCTATGAACGGCAACGCAGCTTTGACTTGCTGGATCGGATCAGCCGGGTGGCTGGTTTCATGGCGCACGATTTCAACAATTTCCTCTCCATTATCAAATTGAACTGCGAACGCCTTTCGCGCGAAATGGAATTGGATCCGCGGGTGCAGCGATTGGTTGCGATAATTCGCGATACGGCGATCCGCGGATCGGACATCACCCGCTCGCTCATGACCCTGTCGCGGCAGCGCAGCGATTCCTGTGTTTCTATCACCATCGATAGCCTGATCCGCGAGAATTTGGCCTTCTTCAAAACCGTCGTCGGATCCAAGTTGGAATTGCAGATTCATCTTGATGCTGGGGACCCGGCAGTCCTTGTCAGCCGGGTGGGTATTCTGAACAGCTTGGTAAACTTACTGATCAATGCGCGCGATGCCATGGCTGATGGTGGCGCGATTACCATTTCCACCGGCCTACGCCGGGCCTTGCTGGACATTCCTGGCAGCAAGGCGCCCGCCGTCATGCAAGACTATGTGGCGATAGAAGTGGCTGATACCGGCGCTGGCATGAGTCATGATGTGTTGTCAAAAGCGTTCGAGCCGCTTTTTTCGACCAAGGCGCATGGCAATGGCATTGGCTTGGCCTCGGTGTTGGAATTTGCCCGCGAAATGGGTGGTGATGCCTGCCTTGATTCGTCTCTGGGCAAGGGCGCGCGCATTTATATCTATTTGCCAGTCAGCGATGGCGCTGCCCCCGATGCAGCCTCTGCCAACGTCCCGATCGCCCATCGGCATGCCGCATTTGGCGCAAAAGCAGTCTTGCTGGTTGAGGATGAACCCTATGCCCTCGAAGCGCTAAGCGAAATGCTCGAAGCCGAAGGATTGGCTGTCACCGCCTGCGGATCAGCAGCACAGGCGCAGGCGGCGCTTGCCCATGGGCAATACCGGGTTTTGCTGACGGATATCATTATGCCGGGAGAAAGCGGTGCCAATCTTGCCCGCCAGGCCTGCGCGCAGCAACCTGGTCTGAAGGTAATTTTGATGAGCGGCTATGTCCCCGATGCCGAAGAACTGCAGGCGGACTGGCAGTTTATTCGCAAGCCGATGGATACCCAGATGCTTCTGGAGATGATCCATGCCGCTTTAGCTCAGCCTGACTTTGCCGGGTAATCATTATACTAACCTTAAAATCTCACATAATCATATGGTTGCAAAGATTGCGGGCCAGAAAAACAGCGCGCTCTGCGTGCTTTGCTAGCTTCGCGGCAACCGCAATGAAGCTGTTATGACGCATGGCATCTGGGCGCATCGCTTGCTCGTAATATCGGGGTGATGGGGGCTAATATGTGTCAAAAAGGACGCATTAGGTCAAAATATATCGTGAGCATCCATTTAATGCGTAATTGGCGTTGACATAAATTACGCATTAAGCCACCTTCTTGATAAGCCATAAATTGGTCCAAATTCAAAGGGAGAGGCTATCTTGAAAATCTCAAAATATTCACGCCTAGTCGCGAGCATGCTGGCTGGCGTCAGCTTGGTTTCTGTTGTTACACCCGTTCTGGCTGAAGAGGCGGCAAAAGACGCTTCGGGTCTGGATGTGATTGTTGTCACGGCGCAAAAGCGCGAGCAGAACCTGCAGGATGTGCCGCTGGCCGTTAGCGCGATCAACGCTGAAAAGGTTGAAAAGCTCGGCATCAAGGATTCACGCGATCTTTCTGGTCTGGCACCGAACGTGACCATCGTTCAGGGCACCACCAGCAATGCATCGGCGGTGATTTCTATTCGTGGCATCACATCGCCAGCCGCTGAAACCTTTGGCCTTGATCAGGCCAATGCGCTTTATGTCGATGGCGTTTATATCGCGCGCACTGGGGCCAGCGGCCTTGACGTCGCGGACATTGAACGGGTTGAAGTTCTGCGCGGCCCACAGGGTACGCTTTTCGGCCGTAACAGCACCGGTGGCGCTATTGCTTTCATAAGCCGCGCGCCTTCGAATGAAATGCGCCTGCGGGCAGAGGCTGGCTATGGCAACTATCAGGCTTGGAATACCAAGATCAGCTTTGATCCGGGCAAAATCATGGGGATCGCCACCAGCCTTGGCTTCAGCCACCGTGAACGCAACGGCACAGTTGATAACATTCTGCAGCCTGAAAAGTCGCTTGAT
>JBEGLE010000209.1:0-3257 GCA_041183725.1 Pseudomonadota bacterium
TCATAGATTTCCACCACATCGCGCACGATGGCGAGACCGAGCCCGGTGCCCGGTTTGCTGGTATCAAGCCTTGCCCCACGATCAAACATCCGCAAGCGTTCGGCTGGTGGAATGCCGGGGCCATCGTCTTCGATCCAGATTTCGCAAGTCTGCGGATCATTCGGCACGGCATCGATCGTCACAAACACGCTGCCACCACCATATTTCGCGGCGTTTTCAATCAGATTGCCAAGAATTTCATCCAGATCCTGCCGCTCCATCGCCACACAGGCTTGGCGGTTGCCATCCCAATCAAAACGGGTGTGATCGTAAAGCCGGGTCACCGCACGCAGCACGGCTTCAACGCTCTCTGACACCGCCGCGCGCGATTGCCCCGCCGCACGCCGCCCAAGCGCGCGCGCGCGTGCTAGGTGGTGATCAACCTGACGGCGCATGACCGATGCCTCGCGGATCACGGTGGGAGCAAGATCAGGTGATTGCGCGGTCGCGGCGTTCATCACCACGGTTAGCGGGGTTTTCAGGGCATGGGCCAGATTGCCCGCATGGGTGCGCGCTTCTTCTGCCTGCCGTTCGGTATGACTAAGCAGCGCATTCAGTTCTTCCACCAAAGGTTGTACTTCTTGTGGCAGAGGATCGCTTACCCGGTTAGCCCCCGTGGTGCGCAAGCGCTTTATCGCCAGCCGCACCCGGCGCAGCGGGCCCAAGCCATACCAGGTCTGCAACACGGCCATCAGAAACAGCCCCAGCCCCAGCACCACAAAGCTGCGGATCAGAATAAGGCGAATTCGATGAATCTGCGCATCAATTTCGGTGCGATTTTGCGCCACTGCGAACCACCATTGGGTCTCGCTGCCGGGCAGAATGACTGTGCGCTCCATCATTCGCAACGGCTCAGCAGCGAATTGGGGGCTGTTATAGGCATGGGGCACACTATCGAAATGATTGCCTTGCAACTTCAGACTGCGATCCCAAAGCGAGCGTGAGGGAAAGTCCTCATGCCCTTTGCCGCTGATTTGCCAATAGAGGCCCGAATTGGGTTCCAGAAAGCGCTGATCGCCCAGCGGCCGGTTGAAATAAATCTCGCCATATCGATCGACCTCTGCCGATGCGACCATGGCATTGAGCATATTGGATAGCTGGTCATCGAAACTGCGTTCGACCAAGCTGGTCATTGTGCGATCCAGCGCCACGCCGCCAAACAGAAGTAAAACCGTGATCCAGCCCGCCGCAATCACCATCATGCGCCGCCCCAGCGAACCGGTATGCGGCGCGAGCGGGGCTAGCCCCCCCTTACTGGGATCAGCCTTTGGCACCCGTGATAACTCAACCCCGGCCGGGGCCTGCGGGATCATCAAGGCTATAACCCAGCCCGCGGATCGTGGTTATCACCTCCGCCCCCAGCTTTTTGCGTATGCGGGTAACGAAAACCTCGATCGTATTGGAATCGCGATCAAAATCCTGATCGTAGATATGCTCGATCAGCTCGGTACGGCTAACAATCTTGCCCTTGTGATGCAGCAAATAGGACAACAGCTTATATTCCTGCGCCGTCAGCTTTACTGGATCACCGGCCAAGGTCACCCGGCCCGACCGGGTGTCCAACCGCACATCGCCGCAAATCAGCTCGCTGGAGCTATTGCCCGATGCCCGGCGGATCAGCGCGCGCAGACGGGCGATCAGTTCCTCGCTTTGAAACGGCTTGGCCAAATAGTCATCCGCCCCGGCATCAAGCCCGGCCACCTTATCAGACCACGAATCGCGGGCAGTAAGTACCAGAACCGGGAACGTGCGCCCTTCTTTGCGCCACATGCCCAGCACGGTCAGCCCATCAATTTCGGGCAGGCCCAGATCCAGCACCACCGCGTCATAGTCCTCGGTCGAGCCCAAGAAATGCCCGTCCTCACCATCGGTAGAGAGGTCTACGGCATAGCCATTTTGCTCCAGCGTGGTTTTCAGTTGGCGGCCAAGGCTCGGTTCGTCTTCAACGATCAGGATGCGCATGGACTGTCCCCTGCTTAGAATTGCATGAAAGTGATGCGGCGAAAGGCATTTAGCGTCAATGCCGCGACAAAATCTGCCCCGAACGGGCATCAACATCGATAAAGGTAACCCGGCCATCTTTGATGAACTTCAAGCGATAGGCCAGCGCTACTGGATCATATTCAGGTCCCAGATATTGCATAGCGCGCATCAAAGGCAGGATACGGCTTTCGATCTCACGCAAGGACAAGACATTCCCCGCCCGCATTTCGCGACGCGCCAGCCCCTGCTCCTCAACCGGTTTGGCTTGCGCCTGCGGCATGATCATCACCATAGCGGCCAGAGCCAAAATAACAGGGGAACGGGTCATTGTGCCGTGGTGCCTATGGTTCATGGCTTGAACAACAGGTGAATGCACCAAGGCTGGCCCGCCAAGCCTTATATTTCACGAAGCTGGGCAAGATAGTCTTCCCGAATGGCGCGGGTGATGGGGCCGGGCTGGCCTTGGCCAATCGGGCGGCCATCGGCTTCGACCACCGGCAGAACCAAGGAACCCGCGGCAGAGACCATCGCCTCGCTCGCCGCAAACAGGTCTGCGGGGGTAAAGGGGCGCTCTTCCACCGCCACACCCAGCCTGCGCGCGCTATCAAGCACGCTGATGCGGGTTACGCCGGGCAAAACTCCATGATCGACAGGATGCGAAACCAGCACGCCGCGCGCATCGATGATATAGGCATTGGCGCTTGTCCCTTCGGTGATCACCCCGTTTTCAATCAGCCAAGCATCATCAACCCCTGCGGCGCGGGCTTCCTGTTTCATCAGCACGGCATAAAGCAATTGCGTGGTTTTCGCCGCGCGCATCTGCCAACGCAGATCGGGGCGCAGAACAATTTTCAGACCTGTTTCTGCTTGCGGATTATCAACCAGCTTGGCCGACTGGGTAAAAACGATCTGCGTCGGCGGCGGCGCGGGATCGGGCAGCCAGAAATCACGATCACCGGCTGAACCAGCGGTGATTTGCAGATAGACCCGCCCTTCGATCAGACCATTGCGCGCCACGGATTCGGCAAACACTGCCTGCCAATCGGTTTCTGCAACAATCTCGGCCATGGCCAGCGAATTGGCCAGCCGCGCCTGATGATAGGGCATATTAAGCAACCGGCCAGCTATCACCGGCACCACTTCATAAACGCTTTGGCCAAATAACAGCCCGCGATCGAAGACCGAGACCTTCGCCTCGGTTTCTGGAAACCATTCGCCATTCAGCCATACTGTTC
>JBEGLE010000210.1:0-11202 GCA_041183725.1 Pseudomonadota bacterium
GTGGCATTGTGCCAGCCGGCGTCTTCGGTCCAATCGATCGAGACCATGTGATCGGAAAACAACTTGCCAAAACCCGGCTCTGCCAAGGCTGCCGTACGCTGATCCACGGGCACCGGTGCCGGGTGCGGCAGATGCGTGAATGCGATACGGTTATCGGCAAGAGTCGACACGGCTGGTCCCTTTACTGCATATTCCGCGCCGCCATTGAATGAAAATTACGCAAGAAGCAAGTTCTATGAAATTTTCAACAAGAGCGGCTGATCCTTGCCTTTCATCTAGGCGGATTTGCAGCAGGTGGGAAGGGGCTGTGCGGTGCGGTTAGTCAGGCCAGTTTAGGCGGCGACGCGCAGGCCGCTGGGTTTTCCATCGGTTTTGAACCGACCGATCACCTGCGAAAGGTGGTTGGCTTCGTCAGCTAGGCTGCGGGTTGCCGCCGTGCTTTGCTCAACCATAGCGGCGTTTTGCTGGGTCATGCGGTCCATATCGCTAACCGCCCCATTAACCTGCTGAAGATTAACCGATTGGCTCTCTGCCGAGCGGGCGATCAGGCCAACCATATCGCTGATCTGCTGAAAGTTGACGAGCACGTGGTTCAGCACTGCCCCCGCTTCGCCCACCAGCGAAACACCTTCGGTCACTTTGCTGCTGCTGGCGGAAATTAAGGCGCGGATGTCATTGGACGCTTCACCAGCGCGCTGCGCCAAGGCGCGCACTTCGCTGGCGACCACGGCAAAACCCCGCCCGGCATCACCCGCGCGGGCGGCTTCAACCCCGGCATTCAGCGCCAGAAGGTTGGTTTGCAAGGCGATGCCATCAATCACGTTGATGATATTGGCGATTTCTTGTGATGAACGATCAATCTCACCCATGGCCTCTACCGTGCGGGCCACCACGGCACTGCCTTCACTGGCCTCGCGATAGGTTTCATCGATGGTGGTGGTTGCCTTGTTGGCGCGCTGGGCAGAGGCTTCCATTGTTGAGGTGACTTGATTGGTGGCCGCCGCGGTTTGCTCTAGCGAAGCGGCTTGGCGTTCGGTTCGCTGGGCCAGATCATCGGCCGCCGCGCGGATTTCTGAAGAGCCCATGTGAATCGCCGCAACCGATCGCGAGACCTGCTGGATGGTATCAGATAGGTGCGCTGCAGCATTGTTGTAATCGTCTTGCAATTTGCCAAAGCGGCTGGCGATGCCACCAATACGGTGGGTTAGATCGCCACTCGCCATGCGCGACAGGCCAACGCCCAGCTTGCCGATAATCTCGTCATCAGAAGCATCTTGATAAGTCGAAACGGCAAAGTCGATATCGATCAACAGGGCCTTGATGAAGGCTTTGATCTCGCTGGCCATGCGCTTTTTCGAGATGAAGCCTTTGCGATTGACCAAGGCTTCGATCAAATTGTCTGTAATCAGCGAATAGCCACCGATGTACCAGCGCGGCTCAAGCCCGATTGCGGCATGGCGGCGGCCGATCTTGGTTACCCGATCGACATAGTTGGCCCCAAAGTCGCCATCACAGATTACCGACCAGTGCTGCGATTGCGCTGCTTTGGCACCGGCAACATGGGTATCGGAATGAAAGAATTGGCTGGTCTCTGGCGTCGATCTCACCCGTGCGTAAAAGCGATCGAGCGCCGGACCCAGCGCCTTTTCAATCGTGCTACTAGCAGAGCGCAGTGCCCGACGGTCAGCATCTGAAAATTCGACGAAATTCAGGCGTTCGTTGGCGCTTGCCGCATTGCTGCTTGGTGAGGAATTGGCAAAAGGGCTGGTTTCCGCCGGAGAATGGACCATCGACATATACGACCTGCTGCAAGGGAAAGGGTAAAGGCGTTTCGCCAATAGCCTTTAACGGCGTGAAGGTTATCGCCGTGACAGCAGCGCCTTAAGCAGAATCCCGTGGGGTGGCAGAAAGCGGGAAGATTGGCCGTAGAAAATGAGAAGGGCTGCAAACGCCGTCAGCGTTGCAGCCCTTCGCATGGTCAGCGGTCAGAAGTACCGCCCCACGAAGCCTCTATTGCGTGCCTGACAGGCTTAGCAATAATGCTCCGCGGTGGTATGAATCGACCTCTCTGCTGGACCATGAGACATCGGATCACCTCCTTTCGCGCTGTTGAGCCAAGTTACCCCCTGCGGGGCGGGGACCAGTTAGGCAAATCACCGCTGGTCTTGACAGGAATGTGATTCAAACGCGCACAAACAACAAGTCTTGCAATGATTTTTTTTGCTGTCAGAATCAGACATTCGGGCCGGTTATCCACCGCCTGATTTGCGGTTAACGGCAATCCTCAATCACCCTGCTCACTTCAGCCCAACTGGGCAGATAAAGTGTCGCAGATCCTGGGGTTTCTACCATGAATCGGCCGCGGCTGAAGGCCATGGCATCCAGCAGAGGATCGTCTGCATCAAGCCGGGCTGACAGGCCTTGCCCTTGGCCGCTGGAAAGACGGTCGGTATTGCTGTCGATCATGCGCTGCATATCAGTGGTGGTGATGGTGATCGGTTCCGGTAAACTGGGATTATTACCAATACTGCGGCGCAAAATGATGGCGTGATCTGCCCGGTCGCAGGTCAGGCTAAAGTGGACACCTCCGGCGGCATTGCCATAACGCGCAACCGACAACAGCCCTTCACGCTGCCAATGCCAACCCCCCGCAGTCATCGGCGCATCGCGCCAATCGGCCATAGGCGGCGCGCTGGCAGCAGGGTCAGCCGCGCCTGCGGTGCTGGCAAGGGCCAAACACAGCAACAAATAGGTAACAGGGGCATTTGCCTTCATCGCCATGGTATGGAATGGGAACGATACAAGCTCAAGCCCTGACACCGATGACCACACCACCACCTCGCCCCGCCGCAAAGGCGCGTATTGATCAGCTTCTGGTTGAGCGCGGTCATGCCGAAAGCCGGGCGCGGGCGCAGGCTCTGGTAATTGCAGGGCTGGTTTTTTCTGGTGAGACCAAAATAATCAAGCCTGGGCAGCAATTGCGCGCCGATGCGCCAATTGATGTGCGCGGGCGCGATCACCCATGGGTTTCGCGCGGCGGGATTAAGCTGGCCCATGCCTTGCAGCATTTTGGGCTCAATCCCGCAGGGGCCTGTGCCATGGATATTGGCAGTTCAACCGGCGGATTCACCGATGTGTTGCTGAGCCACGGGGCAGAGCACGTTTTTGCGGTCGATTCAGGCACCAACCAATTGGCATGGAAGCTGCGACAAGATCCACGTATAACCGTGCTAGAGCAAACCAGCGCGCGCATTTTAACGGCGGAGCATATCGACCGGCCCTGCAACTGGGTGGTCTGTGATGCCAGTTTCATTGCGCTGGCCAAAGTGCTGGACGTGCCGCTTCGGCTGGCGGCCCAGCACTGCCAGCTTGTCGCGCTGATTAAGCCGCAATTTGAAGTGGGGCGCGGCGAAGTGGGCAAGGGCGGGGTGGTGCGCGATCCCGCGCTTCACGCCCGGGTCTGCGAGGAAGTGCATAGCTGGCTGCGGGAACAGGGCTGGTCTATCCAAGGTATCGTTGAAAGCCCGATTACCGGACCAGAGGGCAATGTGGAATTTCTGATTTCGGCACTGCGGGGGTGATCGCGCTTTTCCTGCGCTTAGGGATCAGTTAGCATCCCTTGCCATGCAGTTGGCAGCGCGCGCAGACACATTCTGCGAATCAGGGGAATATTCAGCCATGTTGATACCTCTATCCCCCGCAGAGCAGCGGGCATCGTTTTGGCGTTGGACGCTGGTTTTTGTGCCTTTGATTGTCTTGCTGGGCTTGGTTTCCGCGCAGCTGGGCAATCCGGATAGTGCGTGGTTTCGTAGCCTGGTCAAACCAGCGATCTATCCCCCACCCGCCACCTTTGGCATCGTTTGGACCCTGCTTTATATATTCATGGGCATGGCTGTGGCGCTGATTGCCACGCCGCGAAAGGCGCGTGGTCGCGGCATCGCACTTAGCGCTTTTGTGCTGCAAATGGCGCTGAATCTGGCTTGGACACCGCTGTTTTTTGGTCTGCACCAGATTACTCTGGCGCTCTATCTGCTGTTCGCGCTGGATGTGGCGGTGCTGGGCACGCTGGTATTGTTCTGGCGTGTTCGGCGGCGCGCAGGCTTGCTGCTGCTGCCGTATCTTCTGTGGGTTGTGTTTGCCACGCAGCTAAACGCGCAGTTCTTGGCAGCCAATCCTGATGCCGATGGACAACTTAGCACAAATGGCGTGGTCCGGATCACATTGGGGTCTTGAAGCGGCTCGTTGCATGGGCCATCTATGGCGCATGCAAAGCGAAAACCCCCTGCTCGCCGATATTGTCAAGCTGATGAACAGCGCCGCTGGCACCGTTGCCGGTGTCGGCCGCGAAGCGCGCGATGCCGCGCGGGAACGGATCAAAGAAGCCGTGGGCGGCTTTGATTTCGTTTCTCGTGAAGAATTTGATGCGGTCAAAGACATGGCTGCCAAGGCCCGCGAAGAGGTGGAAGATCTGAAAGCCCGCTTGGCCGCATTGGAAGCGAAAGCCAAGTAAACCCTTATCTGCGCCAAAGCTGGGCCAAGGCCATTGCCTGACCAGCCAAACCACGCCACACCGCAACCATGTTGCAACTGCGCGCCCTAGCTATCGTTTGCGCCGCCCGTGTGCATGGCGAAACTGGCGTAATCGCGCGATTTTTTACCGAAAAGCACGGTATGGTGTCTGGCTATGTCGCTGGCGGCAAGGGTCGGCATCTGCGTCCGGTTCTGGTGCCCGGCAATCGGGTGCAGGTGGAATTGTCTTCTCGATCAGACAGCCAATTGCCCTCCGCCCGTCCCGAATTGGTCGAAAGTAGGGGCCCGTGGTTGGGCGAACCTTTGCCCGCCGCCGGGATCGGCTGGGCCACTGCGTTAACCGCCTCTGCCCTGCCCGAGCGCCATGCCTATCCACAGCTATGGTTCGCCCTGGGTGCGCTGTTGGATGCAATTTGCCATGCGCCATCGGCGCGAGGCTGGGCGGCGGCTTTGGCAGGATATGAAAGTCTGTTGCTGCGCGACATGGGCTATGGGGCTGATGGGCTGATGCCTGATCCGGATGATTTTGCTGCGGTTCTGGCCCTGCTTGATCACTTGGGTCCGCAGATTGCGCGACATACCCTTGCCGATCGCCGCTCGGATGTTATGGGAGCGCGCGCCATCCTTCGGGAGCGGCTAAGCAAGATCGCCTGATGGCATCAACAGACGGGGACAACATGAAGGTTGCGGTATTCGCCGGTGACGGCATCGGTCCGGAAGTGACGCATGAAGCGGTGCGTGTGCTCAAGGCGCTTGATCTGCCGGATCTTGAACTGATCGAAGGCGATGTGGGCGCTGCGGCTTATCGCAAGCATGGCCATCCGCTGCCGCAGCAAACACTGGATATTGCCCATGCTGCCGATGCCATCCTATTTGGTGCGGTGGGTGATTTTGATTGCGACCATCTGGAACGCCATCTGCGCCCCGAACAGGCCATTTTGGGCCTGCGCAAAGAGCTTGGCCTGTTCGCCAATCTGCGCCCGGCGCGGGTGTTTAAAGGGCTTGAGGATTTCTCCTCGCTCCGCTCCGAAGTGGCTCTTTCGATTGATCTTTTGATCCTGCGCGAGCTGAACGGCGATGTCTATTTTGGCGAAAAAGGTATCCGCACCCTGCCCGATGGCCGCCGTCAGGGATGGGATATGATGTCCTATGCCGAAGATGAAGTGCGCCGCATCGCCCATACAGCTTTCCGCGCAGCCCAGGGCCGCCAAGGAAAGCTCTGTTCGGTTGATAAGGCCAATGTGCTGGAAACCTCGCAGCTCTGGCGCGATGTGGTGATCGCGGTTTCGGCCGACTATCCCGATGTTGAACTGAGCCACATGTATATCGACAATGCGGCGATGCAGATGGTGAAGAACCCTGGCCAGTTTGATGTGATCGTTACGGGCAATCTGTTTGGCGATATCCTGTCGGATCAAGCGAGCATGTGTGTCGGTTCGATCGGCCTGCTGGCATCGGCATCGATGGCGGAGGGAACCAAGGGGCTTTACGAGCCGATTCACGGCTCTGCCCCCGATATTGCCGGACAGGACAAGGCCAACCCCATGGCAACGATCCTCTCGGCAGCCATGATGCTGTGCCATAGTTTTGGCTTAGAAGCGCCGGCGGCGCGGATTGAGGCGGCCGTGGCGGCAGCCTTGGCCGATGGCGTGCGTGGCGGCGATCTGGGTGGTTCTGCGGGAACACGGGAAATCGGTGACGCGGTGCTTGCGCGGCTGTAAGGCGCTTCGCTCAGACATTCACCATCTCTGCTGATGGAAGATCAATATGACCAAGACTGCGCCTGAAACCTCGCTTGAACTCGCTGTTGTTCTGCCGACTTATAACGAACGCAAGAACATTGCGACGATGATCGACCGGCTTGAAGCCGCGCTGCAAGGCGTGGCTTGGGAAGTGGTGATCGTGGATGACAACAGCCCCGATGGCACTTCGGATGAAGCGCGGCGGCTGGCCTTGGCCAATCCGCGTGTGCGCTGCATTCAGCGCTTTGGTCGGCGCGGTCTGGCCTCGGCCGCGATTGAAGGCATGTGCTCTACCGCTGCGCCGATTGTGGCGGTGATGGATGCCGATCATCAGCATGACCCCGCCTTGCTGCCGCAGATGCTCAAAGCCATGCAATCGGGCGATTATGATGTTGCCTATGCCTCGCGCTTTGCCGAAGGATCGAGCACCGAGGCTTGGGGGCGTCCAGACCGGGTCAAGGCGTCAGGTATAGCTAACCGCATTGCCAACAAGGTAACCGGCGTGGAACTCAGCGATCCGATGAGCGGCTATTTCATGCTGCACACCGATACGCTGCGCGGCGATGCCCATCGCCTGTCAGGTGTTGGTTTCAAGATCCTGCTCGATATTCTTGCCACGGTAGAGCGTCCGCTGCGGGTCAAGGAATTCCCGATGGACTTTGCCGCCCGCGCCGAGGGTGAAAGCAAGCTGGATCAAACGGTGATCTTTGAATTTCTGATCGGGCTTTATGACAAGTGGCTGGGACGGATCATCCCGACCCGCTTTGCCCTGTTCGGTACGGTGGGCGCGATGGGCGTATTCGTCCAATTGGGCGCCTTGTGGATCATGCTTCACATGGTGTTTGGCGAGCGCTTTGTTTACGGGAAATGGTCAGAAAGCGCGACCTTCAACGTGGCCAACACGCTGGCAGCCTTGGTCGCCATGACATTTAACTTCGTGCTGAACAACGAACTTACCTATTCCGATAAGCGGCTGCGCGGGTTTTATCCGTTGCTGCGCGGCTGGGCACAATTTGGCCTCACCTGTTCGCTGGGTCTACTGACCAATATTGGTTCGGCTGCCGTGCTTAAGACACTGGGCTTCCACGATGTTGTGGCGGTGATCATCGGCATCGTGCTGGGATCGGTGTGGAACTTTGCCCTGTCGAGCAAGTTCGTTTGGGGCAAATATTAAGGACTAGCGCCAGCTATCCAGCCACATCCAAGTGACATAGCTTTTGCGGCCGTGGGATAATTCCGCGGCCGATATGATCGGCAAGAACCACACGAAGGCGATGAGCGCACCGGCCAGTGTGGCTGCGGCCAGCCAGCGCCAGCGGTCTTGGCGTTGCCACAGGCTATCCAGCGCCAAGGCCAGACAGGCCATAAGAAAGCTGCCGGCCAGCAGATAGTGGTAATAAAACTGCACAGGCTTGCTGTTGCCGATCCACATACCAATCGCCGCCAAATACAGCATTGTAAAAGCCAAGACATCTTTGCGCCCTTGGCGGATACCTGCCCACAGGCACCAACCGAGTGCGGGTAGGCCAGCCCACATGGCGATGGGGTTGCCCAGCAGCAGAACCCCACGCTGGGCGCCGTCAACGGCCTCGTAAAGATACCAAATCGGCCGGTAATCGAGCACCCATTGCCACCACACGCTCATATAAGTGTGCCTTTTTACCACACTGTCTTGCAGGCGGATCATGGTGTGGTGGTAGTCAATCAGATGCCACGGATCGACAGGGTTATGGGCATAGTAAAAGGTGGGCAGAAAGGTGCTGGCATAGACCAGCAATGGCACGGCCCCCAGCCACAGCCCAGCCTCGATCAGGCTTATGCCTGGCACCGGTGGGCCTTGGGTAGCGATCAGGCAGCGTTTGCCATGCTGCTTGGCGCGCAGCACCAGAAAGGCCAGACCCGGGACCATGGCTGGGGCTGCAACAGTCCATTTGGCTCCCAGCGACAGGCCAAAGAACACCCCCGCCAATGCCAGCCGCCAGCGGGCCTGTTGTGGCATGCGCACCGCGCCGGCCACTTGCCACAAGGCGAGCATGCAGAATGCGCCCATGAAAATATCAAGCATGGCAATGCGGCTTTGCACGAACCAGGCAAAGTCGGTGGCCAGCAATAGGGTGCCGACTATCGTGGCCAAACGCCGCTGGCTGGCTAGCCATAGGGTCCGACTGAAGGCAAACAGGCCCAGCGTACCAAACAGCGCGGGCATGATCCGCCAGCCTGTGGGACTATCGCCGAACCAATAGATCCCGGCGGCAAGGATTTCTTTGCCCACCATGGGATGTTCGGCATTTTGCGGGTGATCCATCGACAGCAGGATTCGCGCTGCCTTCACATAGTGAACTTCGTCAAAATAGATTTTGCTCGGGATGTGAAGCCGGATCCACAACAGTGCGAGAAAAGCACAAGCGATACCCGCGCACCAGCGCCAAGGATCGCGTTCCCTAAAGGGGGAATGGGGCAAGGTTGCGGACAGCGGCACAGGGCTTGCGGATAAATGCGGTTCGGCCGCAGCGCAAGTCGCTTGCCCCTTGCGCTGCACGCTTCTAATGCCGGGGCATGAAAAGGAACACCGGACAGAACCGCACCATCACCACGAAATGGCGTCAGCAGACTCGCGCCGTGCGTGGGGGAACTTGGCGATCAGAACAGGGCGAGACCAGCGAGGCGATCTTCCTCACCTCTGGTTACAGCTATGATGATGCCCACACCCCCGCCGCGCGTTTTGCCGGTCAAGAACCGGGCATGACCTATTCACGCACCCAAAATCCTTCGGTGCAAATGCTGGAAGAGCGCATTGCCCTGATGGAAGGGGCAGAGGCCTGCCGCACCCAGGCATCTGGCATGGCGGCGATGAGCACGGCCATGCTTTGCCAGCTTTCGGTTGGTGATCACATGGTGGTTGCCCGCGCCGCTTTTGGCCCAACCCGTTGGGTAACCGATAATCTGCTGCCGCGCTTTGGCATCTCCTGCACCGCAGTCGATGGCCGCGATCTTGATCAGTGGAAAGCGGCGATCCAGCCCAATACCAAGGTGTTCTTCTTTGAAACACCAGCGAACCCAACGATGGATATCATCGATATCGCCGCGGTTTGTGCCTTGGCAAAGCAGCATGGCATCCGTTCGGTTGTTGATAATGCTTTTGCCACCAGCGCCCTGCAACGCCCACTCGATCTGGGCGCGGATGTGGTGGCCTATGCCGCAACCAAGCTGATGGACGGGCAGGGCCGGGTTCTGGCTGGCGCGGTTTGCGGTTCGGCTGATTTCATCAACAACACTCTGTTGCCCTATCAGCGCAACACCGGGCCAACGCTGTCGCCGTTCAATGCCTGGGTGGTGCTGAAGGGTTTGGAAACGTTGGAACTGCGCGCTGTCCGTCAGGCGGAAAATGCGCTGGAAGTGGCCCGTTATCTTGAAGGCCGGGTGCCAGTGCTGAACCATCCCGGTTTGCCCAGCCATCCGCAATATGATCTGGTGCAACGCCAGATGCGGTTGGCCGGATCGGTGTTTTCCTTCGAGGTTGATGGCGGCCGCCAAGCGGCGCATACGTTCTTGGACGCACTGGAAATGGTCGATATTTCCAACAATATTGGCGATACCAAATCGCTGATGACTCATCCTTGCTCGACCACCCATTCCAGCCTCACGCCTGAAGTGCGTGCGCAGATGGGCGTGAACGAAGGTATGCTGCGTATCAGCGTTGGTTTGGAAGATCCGCAGGATGTGATCGAAGATTTGGAGCGTGGGCTGAAGGCAATCGGGCTTTAAGGCCCCATTGCCCGCTCTCTGCATCCTCGCTAGGCTGACAAAATGAAGGAACTTTTCCAGCACGCCGCGATCACCGCAGGCATTACCGTGCGCGTCGCAGTGAATTTTCTGCCTGAACAATCGCGGATTGAAGCCGGTAAGTGGTTCTGGGTCTATCACATTCGGATTGAAAATGGTTCGGAGCAGACCGTGCAATTGCTTAACCGCCATTGGAAGATCACCGACGGCTTTGGTACGGTTAACATGGTCGATGGCGAAGGCGTGGTGGGTGAGCAGCCTTCTATCAGCCCGGGTGGTAGCCATGACTATGTCTCGGGTTGCCCGCTTATTACGCCGCATGGCTCGATGGAGGGCCATTACGATTTTCGCCGCGACGATGGCACGGTGATGCAGGTGGCGATTCCTTTTTTCCCGCTGGCTGCTCCGGCGCAGGTGCACAACCGTCTGCATTGAGTGGCTTGGGTTGCGTGGCATTCTGCGCCCGTCGAAGGATGTCGCGCCATCGTCCAAGACCCCATTGCTCAATTGACTGTCAGATCATAGGGAGAGGCTGTGAAGCGCACCCATTTGCCTTTAAACGCCTTGCGCGTGTTTGATGCGGCTGCTCGGCATCTCTCGTTCACCCGCGCGGCGGATGAACTGGCGGTGACCCCGGCAGCCGTTGGTCAGCAAATCCGTGCCTTGGAAGACCTGCTGGGTGTGGTGTTGTTCCGCCGCACCAGCAAGGGGCTGGAACTGACCGATGAAGCGACATCTGGTCTTGAGGCTTTGCGCACCGGCTTTCTGCATTTCGAAGGTGCGGTTCAAGCCATGCAGGCCGGGCAATCGAGCCATGTCTATACTATTGCTGCCCCGCGTGATTTCATCGCCGTGTGGCTTGCCCCGCGCCTTGCTGCATTTCGCGAAACGAACCCCGAAGTTCGTTATGTCCTTTTGGATGGTGAAGATGTTGATTTCACCGAGGCCAATCTGGACCTGGCCGTGCGCTGGACAGACGGGCCGGGTGATCTGGAAGGTCTGCCACTGGGGCCAACCGATTTGATCACGGTTGGCGAAGGCACTTGGATCACGTGGCCCGGCGATCCTGAACCGCAGGGTGAAGGGGGTGAAGGGCCGCCAGTTCATGTTGGTGATGCGGGTCTTGCCTTGGCCTCTGCCGCAGCCG
>JBEGLE010000211.1:0-10560 GCA_041183725.1 Pseudomonadota bacterium
CCTTTATACCGACGCCTCGCCGCTTGATGCCGTGGGTTTTGCCGAAAA
Source organism: Pseudomonadota bacterium (assembly GCA_041183725.1). GTDB lineage: Bacteria > Pseudomonadota > Alphaproteobacteria > Sphingomonadales > Sphingomonadaceae > Novosphingobium. Next base: position 49 of record JBEGLE010000211.1, read on the forward strand.
GGTGAAGCTGCTGGAAACCATCGACGCCGCCGCCCGCGCCCGCGATCCGCGCGTGTCGCAGGTTTCGGCCAGCCTGTCGGCCAGCTGGAGCGTGGTCGAGATCGTCCGCGCCGATGCCGAACCCCTGCTCGATGTGCGCCCCTTGGTGCGGCTCAACGTCTCCATCGTGGCCGAACAGAACGGCAGGCGCGAAACCGGCAGCTTTGGCATGGGTGGCCGCTGGCTCTATGACAGCCTGTTTGACCCGGCCAACTGGAACCGCGCCATCGACACCGCTCTGGCGCAGGCGCTGGCCAATCTGGAAAGCGTGGCTGCCCCCGCCGGCGAAATGACCGTGCTGCTTGGCCCGGGCTGGCCCGGCGTGCTGCTGCATGAAGCGGTGGGCCATGGGCTTGAAGGCGATTTCAACCGCAAGGGCACCAGCGCCTTTTCCGGCCGTATCGGCCAGCGCGTGGCCGCGCCCGGCGTGACCGTGATCGACGACGGCACCTTGCTGAACGAGCGCGGTGGCGGACGGCGCGGATCGCTGTCGATCGACGATGAAGGCACGCCGACCCAGGAAAGCGTGCTGATCGAGGATGGCATTCTTAAGGGCTATATTCAGGACCGGCTTAACGCGCGTCTGATGGGCATGGCCCCCACTGGCAATGGTCGGCGCGAAAGCTATGCCCATGCGCCGATGCCGCGGATGACCAACACCTTTATGCGCGGCGGGCAAGATGATCCGGCCGAATTGCTCAGCCGGATCAAGAACGGCATCTATGCGAAAAGCTTTGGCGGCGGGCAGGTGGACATCACCAGCGGTAAGTTCGTGTTTTCCTGCACCGAGGCGTACCGCGTGGAAAATGGCAAATTGGGCGCACCGATCAAAGGCGCGACATTGATCGGCGATGGCCCTTCGGTGCTTACGCGGGTGATCGGCATCGGCAATGATATGGCGCTGGATGAAGGCGTGGGGGTCTGCGGCAAGGGCGGGCAAAGCGTGCCAGCCGGAGTTGGCCAGCCGACATTGCTGGTCGAAGGGCTTACAGTGGGCGGCACGGCCTGATTTACAGTCAGGCTGGGTTCAGATCAGCCGTGGCAGTGTCTCTGCTTTCAATGGGAGAATTGCGATGAAGAAGACCATTTCCGTCCTCGCCGCAGTCGTCGCCGTTCTGGCGGCCCCTGTCGCGGCGCAAGCCAAGGACAAGCTTACCCCACAGCAGCGGCTGGATAAAATCTTGGAAGGTCGTGTAGCCGGCAAGCCGGTGACCTGCATCAGCCTGTCCGATAGCCATGATATGGTGGTGCTGAACCACCTTGCTATCGTCTATAAGGCGGGCAGCGTGATCTATGTGAACAAGACCAGCAATCCTCAATCGCTCGATTCCGATGATATTCAGGTCAGCACGATCACTGGCAGTGGCCTATGCCGTCTGGATATGATCCATATGCATGAGCGGACCATGGGAACCTGGCACGGCACCCTGAGTCTCGAAGACTTTGTGCCCTATCGCAAAGTAAAAAATTAAGATAAATATCTTTTAAAATAAGATGCTTACCATCACTCCCACTCGATCGTTCCGGGTGGTTTACTCGTGTAATCATAGACCACCCGGTTGATGCCTTTTACCTCGTTGATGATCCGGGTTGCGGTGCGGCTGAGGAAAGCGGCTTCGAAGGGATAGATGTCGGCGGTCATGCCATCGGTGCTGGTGACCGCGCGCAGGGCGCAGACATAATCATAGGTGCGGCCATCGCCCATCACGCCCACGGTCTTAACCGGCAGCAGCACAGCAAAGGCTTGCCAAATTTCGTCGTAAAGCCCCGCCTTGCGGATTTCATCCAAGTAAACCGCATCGGCCTTGCGCAGGATGTCGCAGCGATCCTTGGTCACTTCGCCGGGGATGCGAATGGCCAAGCCGGGGCCGGGGAACGGGTGGCGACCCACGAAGATTTCCGGCAGGCCCAGTTCACGACCCAGCGCACGGACTTCATCCTTGAACAGTTCGCGCAAGGGCTCAACCAGCTTCATGTTCATGCGTTCGGGCAGGCCGCCCACATTGTGGTGGCTCTTGATTGTCACCGAAGGCCCGCCGGTGAAGCTGACGCTTTCGATGACATCGGGATAGAGCGTGCCTTGGGCAAGGAAATCAGCGCCGCCGATTTTCTTGGCCTCTTCTTCAAACACGGTGATGAATTCGCCGCCGATAAATTTTCGCTTGGCCTCCGGATCGGTGACCCCGGCCAATCCCATCATAAAGCGGGCCTCGGCATCCACCACCACCAGCGGGATATTGTAGTGGCCGCGGAACAGCTCCTCAACCTGGGCGCGTTCGTTCATCCGCAGCAAGCCGTGATCAACGAAGACGCACGTCAGTTGTTCGCCAATCGCTTCGTGGATCAGCACGGCGGCCACGGCGGAATCGACCCCGCCTGACAGGCCGCAGATCACACGGCCTGTGCCCACTTGGGCGCGGATGTCAGCAATTTTGGTGGCGCGAAATTCGGCCATGGTCCAATCACCGGCCAAGCCGCAAATCTTGTTAACGAAGTTGGAGATCAGCTTGGCGCCATCGGGGGTGTGCACCACTTCGGGGTGGAACATCGTGGTGTAATAGCGCTTCGCCTCGTTGACGCAGATGGCGAAGGGGGCGTTGGGCGAAGTGCCGATAACCTCGAAACCATCAGGCGCCACGGTTACGCGGTCGCCGTGGCTCATCCATACGGGGTATTGCTGCCCCACTTCCCAGAAACCGTCGAACAGCGGGCTGGCCTTGTGGATCATCACATCGGCGCGGCCAAATTCGGCAGCATGGCCGCCTTCTACTGTGCCGCCCTGCTGCACACACAGGGTTTGCTGGCCATAACAGATCGCCAAGATCGGCAGACCCGAATCAAAGATTTCCTGCGGTGCGCGCGGGCTGCCTTCTGCGGTGACCGAAGCAGGCCCGCCAGAGAGGATAACCCCCTTGGGCTTCATCCGGGCAAAGGCTTCTGCGGCGGCGTTAAACGGGGCTATTTCGGAATAGACCCCCGCCTCGCGCACCCGTCGGGCGATAAGCTGAGTCACCTGGCTGCCGAAATCGACGATCAGGACGGAATCTGAAGGCTGAAGGCTCATGGCGCGCGGATAAAGGCAGGACCGCTTCCTGTCCAGCCGAGCCTTGCGCTGATCCCCAGATGGCGTGTTACAACTCTAATCGGGCGGTCAGGCGGATGTCGCGGCCAGCCAGTGGGGCATAGTCTTTCAGAAAACTGGCATGACGCCGGGCGCTGACATCGAACAGATTGTTCGCGGTTAGGGTGAAGCTGAGTGGGCGGTCCAGCCCCCAGGGTTTCCAGCCCAGTTCCAGATTGGCCATCGTATAGGCTGGGGTGCGCGTTTCGTTGGGGGTGACCGTGTTTTGCGCGGTCACCTGCTCAAGCGCGGTGTGCAGATCCCACTTTTCTGATGATAGCCCCAGACCCGCCAGTAGGCGCAGCGGCGGGATGCGCGGGGCCGGGCCATAGCCGCTGATCGCGGCGTGAACGGCATCGGCCATGGCATCGGCGCTAAGTGTCCAAGCGCCAAAGGTGGCTAGGGTGACTTTGCCTTGCGCTTCAAAACCATAATAACGCGCTTGGCCTTGGCGGGTTTGGTAAACCGGCAAGCCATCGGTCAGCGCGCCGGTGCGGTCTTCATAGACGAAGTTGGCAAACCACGTGTGGTACAGCGATGCCTCAAACGAATAGCCCGATCCGCCGCCGCGCAAGATCACTTCCGCGCTAACGGCCCGCTCCGTTTTCAACGCTGGATCGCCTATTTCATAAGCCTCTGTTCCGCCATGCGGGCCATTGGCGAACAGTTCCTCTGCCGCGGGCGCGCGTTCGGTTCGGGATAGGTTGAGCCCGATTTTCCAGCCGGGGGTAAAATCATAAGCCGCACCCAGCGCGCCAGACAGCGTGTCAAAACTGCGGATTTGCGGGGCAAAACGGATCTGGCTGGGCAGCGGACTGGCGGTAATGCGTGAATGTTCAAGCCGCGCCCCGGCCTCAAGCTTAAAAGGCCCGGCATCATATTGTTGCAGCGTGAAAAGACCGGCTTGGTGGGTGCTGTTTTTCGGCAAAAAAGCCTCATCCCCCACAACATCAAAATCGCGGATAACCACTTGCGCGCCGCTGGCTCCTTTCCAGCCGCCTTGGCTGGCTTGGGCTAGTTCCAAGCGGGCCTCCAGTCCCTTGTTATAGAAGGTCGTGCCGATGGCGCCGCTGGGGTCAATTTCGGAATGCTGATATTTGGCATAGCCAAGGCGGAATGACACGGTGTCGATCAGCGAGCCATGCGGGGATAGTTCTGCGCGGGCATCCACGCGGTCTTGCCGCAGATGCAGGCGCGGGGATTCCTGACCTTGGCCCGGCACAGTGGCGAGGCGAATGGGCACGCCGTAAAGGCTGTCGGTATGGCTATAGGCTAGGCCCACGGCGCCGCCGGTCGTGATGAAGGCGCTGCCGATGCCGGCATTCCAGCTTCGCGCAGCGGTGTTGGGCAGACGATCGTTCACGGCTGCGTTTGCGGCAAAATTCACCGCTGATGCGGGATCGGGCGGCAACAGGCGGCTGGCCAGTGCCTGCGCACGCAAGGCAGGGGTGAGGGCATAGCCGCCGATGGCCAAGTCATCACTTTTTGACCAACTGCCATCGGCATGGATCACCCATGTGTCGGTGATCCGGACATCGCTGGCCCCAGCCAAGGCGCGTTCGCGGGCGGCGGAGCCATAGGAAGCAAGGCCGCCGAAATGGATCGCTTCGTCAGCCTGTTTGACCGGAATGCGGCGGTCAATGACATTGACCACCCCGCCTATGGCAGATGATCCGTAAAGCAAGGATTGCGGCCCGCGCAGCACTTCGATCCGTTCGGCCAGCAGCGGATTGACCACGGCGGCGTGATCGGCCGAGGTGTTGGACACATCAATCGCGCCAATGCCATCGGTCAGCACCCGCACGCGTTCCCCCTGCAAGCCGCGCAGCACCGGGCGCGAAGCGGTGGGGCCGAACGAACTGGCGGACACCCCCGGCGTGTGTGCCAGTGTTTCCCCAATCGAAGGGCGCAGCGCTTCGGTCAGCGCAGCGGCCTGAATCACGGCGACACCCGAAAGCATATCCTGCCGATCCTGCCGCAGCGCGCCGGTAACGACGATTTCTTGCGGCAAGTGATCGGTATCGGCTTGGGTGGCGGCCGGGACGACCTGCGCGAGGGCGGGCGCGGCGCAGACCAACGCGACGAGCGCGGTGCCGAAAAACAGCGAAGAGAGCTTCATGATCAGTCCAATGGTATAATGTAACATAGCCCCGCCGCGCGCCCTATCGCAACAAGGATCATGTTACAACATCTCATTGGTGGGACGTGCCACGGCACGCCCCTTGATGCGGATCGGTTACTTGCTGGATAGGTCCTTAACCAGATCAAACAGATAATCGCGTCCGGTGTGCAATGCGGCGATCTCGATCCGTTCATTCAGCCCGTGAATGCCATTGCCGTCGGCATTCGACCATGGCCCCGGCACGCCATAAACCGGGATGCCAATGGCTTCGAGATAGACGCCATCGGTGGCCCCGGTTGAAATTGCTGGGGTAACCAGAACGCCGGGGAAATACTTGGCCGACAGGCGCTCCATCGGGCCAATAATCGCCGGGTTAAGCGGCGGCACTTGGGCGATGGGTTTGTCTTTGATCCGCTGTTCAATCGCCACATCTGGGTTGTCGATCACTTTGACCAAAGCGGTTTGGGTTTCATCAGACGTGCGGCCGGGGAACATCCGGCAGTTGACGTTGACCTTCACGTGTTGTGGCAGGGCATTCAGCGCGTGGCCGCCTTCGATCAGAGTGGCCACGCAGGACGTGCGCAGCATCGAATGCAGCGCCTTGTCGGTATTCACCAAGGCCTCTGCCGCATGATCATTGGGATTAGCGGCCAGCGCCACCATGGCCTTACCCATGGCATCACCGCGCGCCGCGCCGCTGCGGGTGAAAAAGGTGCGGGTGGTGTCGTTGAATTCCAGCGGGAATTCGAAATCTCGGATTTTGCCCAGCGCATCGGCCATGGCGTAGATCGCGTTGGCGCGCACCGGCTGTGAGGAATGGCCGCCGGGATTGGTCGTGGTTAGGGTGAAGTCCTGATAGGCCTTTTCGCCAACCTGAATGGTCTGCACCACCAGCTTGCCGCCCTCGGTCACGCCTTTGCCATCGGTGCGGCCGCCACCACCTTCGTTCAGGGCGAACTGGGCGTCGATCAGATCGCGCCGGTTCTTCACCAGCCATTCGGCCCCGTTGAACGCACCAGAGCTCTCCTCGCCGCAGGTCAGGGCCAGTTTGATCGTGCGCTTGGGCGTGGTGCCGGCGCGCAGAAAGCGGATCAGCGTATCGGTCCAGATTGCGGCTTGCGCCTTGTCGTCAACCGTGCCGCGGGCATAAAGATAGCCGCCCTCTTCGATCAGGGTAAAGGGATCGCGGGTCCAATCCGATCGCTTGGCCTCAACCACATCCAGATGGCCCAGTAGCAGCATCGGCTTCAATTGCTTGGCCGAGCCGGGAAGTACGGCGACCAGCCCGCCTTCACGCGCATGTTCAGGCACAGAGAAATAGGTGATCTGATTGGCGGGCATCCCCGCTGCGGCAAGCCGCGCGCCCAAACGTTGCGCTGCCAGCGTGCAGCTGCCGCTGGACAATGTGGTGTTGGTTTCAACCAGTTCTTTGTAAAGGCTGCGGAATTCTACCTGATCTGGGCGCAATGGGGCTGGGTTTTGGGCCAAGGCCGGGGCAGCAAAGGCTGCCGTGCCAGCAAGGGCTGCGGCAAGGGTAACGGTCAGGCGGATCATGCTTACTTCTCCAATTCAGATGGGGGATTTGAGCAGCTTTTCTCTGTGGATGGAAGGGGGTGCCAAGCCTTCCCGAAAGGGCCGCCAAGGCCTATAGACCCAGCTATGTCCGATATACCTGAAAACATCCCCAACCAGAACGCCTATGGCGCTGATTCCATCAAGGTCCTTAAGGGGCTAGACGCGGTGCGTAAGCGCCCCGGTATGTATATCGGCGATACCGATGATGGCTCGGGCCTGCATCACATGGTGTTCGAAGTGTCAGACAACGCGATTGACGAGGCTTTGGCCGGTCATTGCGATCTGGTGCTGATTGAACTGAACCCCGATGGTTCGGTTTCGGTCGAAGACAATGGCCGCGGTATCCCGACCGGCATTCACTCGGAAGAGGGTGTTTCGGCGGCCGAGGTTATCATGACCCAGCTTCACGCGGGCGGTAAGTTTGAAAACACCTCTGACGACAACGCCTATAAGGTGTCTGGCGGTTTGCACGGGGTGGGTGTTTCGGTGGTCAACGCCCTTTCGGAATGGCTGGAACTGACGATCTGGCGCGATGGCAAGGAACATTGGATGAAATTTGCCCATGGCGATGCCGTGGGGCCCTTGATCGAACGCGGCGATGCACCAGCGGGCAAAAAGGGCACGCGGGTGACCTTCCTTGCCAGCACGGATACCTTCAAGAACGTGACCGAATTCGATTTTGAAAAGCTGGAGCATCGCTACCGCGAGCTGGCTTTCCTGAATTCGGGCGTGCGCATCAAGCTGCGCGACAAGCGGCACGAAGAGGTGAAAGAGCACGATTTGTATTACGAAGGCGGGATCGCCGCTTTCGTGCAGTATCTCGATCGCAACAAGACGGCGCTGCTGCCCGATCCGATCGCGATATCCTCCGAGCGCGACGGCATTGGTATCGATGTCGCGCTGGAATGGAACGACAGCTATTACGAAAACGTTCTGTGCTTCACCAACAACATCCCGCAGCGCGATGGTGGCACCCATTTGGCGGCTTTCCGCGCGGCGCTGACCCGCACGATCAATGGCTATGCTGAAAAGGCGGGCCTGCTGAAGAAGGAAAAGGTCAGTCTGACCGGTGAAGACATGCGCGAAGGTCTGACCGCGATCGTTTCGGTGAAACTGCCCGATCCCAAGTTCTCGTCGCAGACCAAGGACAAGCTGGTTTCTTCTGAAGTGCGCCAGCCTTTGGAAAGCCTGATGGCCGATAAGATGAGCGATTGGCTTGAGGAAAACCCCGCCTATGCCAAGGCCGTGGTGGGCAAAATCATTGATGCCGCCGCCGCCCGCGAAGCGGCGCGCAAGGCCCGCGAACTGACCCGGCGCAAGGGCGCGATGGACATTGCCTCTTTGCCTGGCAAGCTGGCCGATTGCCAAGAACGCGATCCGGCCAAGTGCGAACTGTTTCTGGTCGAAGGGGATTCGGCCGGTGGTTCGGCCAAGCAGGGGCGTGATCGTCACTATCAGGCGATTCTGCCGCTGAAGGGCAAAATCCTGAATGTCGAACGCGCCCGCTTTGACCGGATCATCTCGTCAAAGGAAGTCGGCACGCTAATCCAGGCGATGGGCACTGGCATTCGCGATGAATTTAACATTGAAAAGCTGCGCTATCACAAGATCGTGATCATGACCGACGCTGACGTCGACGGCGCCCATATCCGCACGCTGTTGCTCACGTTTTTCCATCGCCAGATGCCAGAGATCATCCGCAACGGGCATCTCTTCATCGCCCAGCCACCGCTGTATAAGGTCAACAAGGGACGGTCTGAGGTCTATTTGAAGGATGCCGCCGCGCTTGATCGTTATCTGGTCGAAGCGGGCACGGCAGGGCGGGTGCTGGAAACCGCAGGCGGGGCGCGCAGCGGGAAAGAGCTGGAAGCCTTGGTCGAACACGCCATGCGCATGCGGTCGCTGATGGGCTTTGTTCCGCGCCGCTACGAAGCCGGGGTGATTGAAGCCTTGGCTCTGGCCGGTGTGTTCAATCCCGATCTGGATGATGCGGGCCGCGTTGCCGCCGTGGCCGATACGGCTGCTTGGCTGGGGCGCGGAGATCGCGAAGCCGTGTGGCGCGCGCAAATCCGCGAAGATGGCTCGGTGCTGGTTGAGCGCGTTTGGCGCGGGGTGTCGGATGCCTATCCGATTGAGGCGAGCTTCCTTGTCTCGGCCGAAGCGCGCAAATTGGCGCGCTTGGCAGCTGAGCATGCCGACGTTTACGCCGGAACCGCGCGGCTAGTGCGCGCCAGTGCCGAAGCCGAGCCTGAGCCAGAGGTTCTGGAGACGGAAGACAACGAAAATGATCAGCCCGCCATGCGCCCCACGGCAATTGAAGGCACGATCAGCCGTCCCTCCCAATTGCTGGAAACCGTGCTGGCCAATGGCCGCAAGGGCTTGGCGATTGCCCGGTACAAGGGCTTGGGTGAAATGAATGCGGAACAGCTGTGGGAGACCACACTCGATCCGGATAACCGCGTATTGTTGCAGGTTAAGGTTGAAGACGCCGACGTGACCGACGAAATCTTCACCCGCCTGATGGGGGATATTGTCGAACCCCGCCGGGAATTCATTCAGGAAAATGCGCTGAACGTCGCCAATCTTGACGTTTGATTGTGGCTGAATTTAATTGTGGCTGGCAGGGGTTATAACACCTCTGCCATGCCGCCGATCGCATTGCCATTGAGGCCTCTTTAGAAGGCTAAATGCGGTCAGCCACCGCCACGGCATCGCTGGCGCGCAGGGCGCTGAGGATGCGCGCCAAATGGGCAAGATCAGTCACTTCCAGATCGACTTCATACGTGCCGAACAGTTCATCGCGGTTGGTCATTTCCAGATGCACAATATTGGCCCGGCTTGATGCGAAAATGCCGGTAACTTCTGCCAGAGTGCCGGGGCGGTTATGCAGCACCGCGCGGATCCGTCCCACGGCGCCGGTGGTCAATTCCCCCCACGACAAGTCAAGCCAATCGGCATCGATACCATCGGCCAAAGACAGGCAGTCGATGGTGTGAACCTCTACCCCTTCATCCTTGCGGCGCAGGCCCACGATGCGATCGCCGGGCACCGGGTGGCAGCAATCGCCCAAGCGAAAGCCCATGCCGGGGGTTAGGCCGCGGATCGAAATGGCGCGTTCCTGCTTGGGCCATTCCTCTGCCTCACCCAAATCGGCGGTACTGCCAGGCACCAAGGCTTCCATGACCTGACGGTCATCGATCTTGGCTGTGCCGATCATCACCATCAGACTTTCTTCGCCATCCAGTTTCAGCCGTTTAACCGCGTCCTTGATCGCTTTTTTGCCGATCTTGCCGGGCAGGCGATTGGTGATTTGTTCAAACAGCTTGAGGCCAATGGCAGCGACTTCCTCACGCTCTTTGGCGCGCACGGCGCGGCGGATAGAGGCGCGGGCCTTGCCGGTGACGACGAAGGCTAACCAAGCCAACTGGGGAGATGAACTTTTGCTTTTGATGATTTCCACCACATCGCCGTTGCCCAGCGGGGTGCGCAGCGGCATGTGCCGCCCGTTGATCTTGGCGCCAACCGCCATCGATCCCAAATCAGTGTGGACGGCATAGGCAAAGTCGATCGGGGTCGCGCCTTTCGGCAATTGGTGAAGCGCCCCTTTGGGCGTAAAAGCAAAGATGCGATCTTGATAGATCGCCATGCGCGTGTG
>JBEGLE010000212.1:0-5085 GCA_041183725.1 Pseudomonadota bacterium
GTAATGGGGGAAAAATCATGACCGTGACACTGCTGAAGAAACCTCTCCCTGCACCGATCCCCAAGGGCAAGTTCCGCGTCGTTGATGCTGATGCCCATATCGATCCGCCTCACACCTTCTGGGGGGAATATCTTCCCGAAAAGTTCAAGCACATGGCCCCGACCATCGAAGAGGGCGATGAATGCGATTTCGTTGTCTTCGAAGGTCGCAAGCGGCCACTGATCATGCTGGCCAACCAAGCAGGCCGCGCTGGTCAGGACTTCAAGATACAGGGCAAGCTCGCCGATCTGCATGACAGTGCCACCCCTGCCCGCCGCCTTGATGTGATGAATGAAGACGGCGTTGATGTTGAAGTGCTTTACGGCGGCGGCCCTTTGGGCAGCAGCAACAGCGAACTCTACATTCAGAGTTATCGTTCGTATAATCGTTGGCTGGCCGATTTCTGCAACTATGACCGTAATCGCCTCTCAGGCGTTGCCTATTTGCCGATGCGCGACATTGATGAAACACTCGAAATGATCCGAGAAGCGGTCAAGCTTGGCCTGACCACGATCAACATCCCCGCCTTCCCTCAGAACCCCGATGGCCTTAGCAGTGCTGGTGTTGTCGGCACCCCTTCGGTGCAAGGCGCGGCACTGACCGGCGATCCGGGTAGCGAACGCTGCTATTGGCATCCTGAATATGACCGCTTCTGGGCGGAAATTCAGGATCTGGATGTAACCGTAACCTTTCACCTCGGAGGCCGCGTCGCGCGCTTTGGCCAGAAAGAGCACTTCCTATCAGACCTGGTCATGACCAAGGTTGCCATGGCTGAGCCGGTCGCCATGGCGATCTTTGGCGGCATATTTGATCGCTTCCCCAGACTGCGCTGGGGCATCATCGAAAGTGGTGTGGGCTGGATGCCGTGGATGGCCGAATATATGGACCGCACTTGGGAAAAGCAGCGTTTCTGGACCGGCAGCACACTGAAGAATCTGCCAAGCTACTATATGGACCAGAATATCTATGGCTCGTTCATCAACGATCGTCTTGGCTTCAAAATGACCAATGAACCCGGCGGTAAGAACGTGATGTGGTCATCAGATTTCCCGCATTCAGAAACCACCTATCCCAATTCGTTGTCAGTGATTGCGCGTGACAGCGAAGGCCTGAGTGACGAACAAATCGCTTGGGTTGTTGGCGGCTGCGCCGACAAGTTTTTCAATCTGAAGTGATGCCTGAGTCTGATATGGCCATGGTCATGAACGGACTCTCTGCCATCAACGGCCAGCTTTGCAAGTATCCCTTTGTCGTCGATTTTGATCGGGGCCATATGCGGGATCTGCAACTGGTGTGAAGCACATACATGCGATCTGGAACGGCTGAAATAGCGCGAGGAGAAAGACAAAGTGCATGAATTATCCCGCCAAGATAGCCGTTTCGGCGGCTGCCTGTGCGGACAAGTGCGTTACAGCGCCCCAGCCCAGCCCCTCTCAATCGTGGTCTGTCATTGCCGTGATTGCCAGAAACAGGCCGGAAGTGCCTTTTCCATCCTTGCTGTTTTTCCACGGGACACAATCAGCTTCAGAGGCGAAATTTCATGCTTTCAGGGACAGGGCAGCAGTGGCCAAGTAGTATTGCGGCATTTCTGCGGCGCCTGTGGTTCTCCGATCTATTCGGACAGCGACGCCATGGCCGCACGTGGGATCATCGCCATCAAAGCCGGCACATTGGATGACATTGCTGATCTGCAACCCGCCGTTCATTTTTGGACTCGCAGCAAGCAGCCCTGGTTACTGCTGGCTGATAGTTCAACCTGCATGGAACAAGAATAGAGCTGCTTTTCACATCACTGCCTGATCATCATGCCCTAGCTTCGCAGGCTTACCCCGCTCATAAATCCGCCATCAACCGGCAGGGCAGCGCCATTGATATAACTCGCTTTGCGGCTATTCAGGAACAGCAACGCCACCGCTTGTTCATCCGCGCTTGATCGCCGCCCGATCGGCTGAGCCACGGCATCAATCGCCGCAGCGGGCGTAATCTTTTCGATCTCATCCAGCATCGGAGTTTGCACGGCTCCGGGCAGCGAGCAATTGATCCGAATGCCCCGCTTGATAGTGCGGGCGGCGTTTACCAAAGTCCAAACGATAATAGCCTCTTTGGAACAGCGATAGCCTTCGCCAACCAGCTCCGGATGGTCTAGACACCAGCCAATACCATCGGCAAAGTCAGTGGCTGCCTCTAAGGCCAGCAGATCTGGCAGATGGCTGGGCCAGGCCAAGCCACCATTAGATGAAATGGTCACGATGGCACTACCATCCGCCATTTGCGGCATGATACCATCGGTTAGGTGGCGTGGCCCCAGATAATTGGCCTTCATAATATCGAGCGGAGGCGCCCCTGGCGGCATGCCAGCACAGTTGAATAGAGCATCAAAAGACCCGCTTAGGCCGGCCACAGCCTTATCTATGCTGGCAGGATCGCGCAGGTCCACTGGGGAAAACGAATTGAGGGCTAGATCGCAACCCTTCCAATCCAGTCCATGCACTTCAGCCCCCAGCTCCAGCAATTGGCGCGCGGTGGCATGGCCGATCCCGGAATGGCATCCGGTTACGATCACCCGTTTGCTGCGGTATTCCAACCAATCATCCATTTCATCACCCCAAGCCTGTCTGGATATATAGCTGCGCTAGTTGCGCACCCGGATCAAAAACACCGCTGGCACAAGCAGGAAGCAAATCGCTGCTCCGACATAAAACGTATGCATATAGCCCAGCATTGTTGCCTGCCGACCAACCTCACCGGCGATACGCCATAGAGAATCCACGGAATCAAAATCCAAGGCTGTCATGGAAAATTGGACAGCCGGGCTATCAGGACGCACACCTTCAACCAAACGGGACCGGTTGAGCGCAGATTCGTGAATCGCAATAATTTGCATCAGCGAAATGCCCGCAGACATACCAAGGTTGCGGGTTAAAGCGACAATCGCAGCACCTTCATTGCGCAATTCTGGTTTTAAAGTTGCAAAGGTAACTCCGGGTAGAATGGTAAAAACCAAACCCACGCCCGCCCCTTTGACCAAGCCGGCAATCACCACCGGCCATTGATCCACATAAAGGTTAAGGTTCCCCAACATGATTTGGCTTAGCCCACTCAGCACCATGCCTACGATCAGGAGAAAATGCAGACCCACCCGGCGCAGCGGCGCCGCCAAAAACACCACACTTAGAAAGCTGCTTAAAGATGCCACGGCTGTCAAAGTCCCCGCATGCAGCGCACTATATCCCATCAAGCGTTGCAGCATGAAGATTTGGATCGGCTGGGTACCAAATGAGGCAACACTCAGCACGGCCCCAAAGAGGCAAGTTACGGTAAAATTCCAATCCTTGAACAATTCCGGACGTACAAAACTGTTCCGCGCCGTCAGGGTATGCACCACCGTAAGATAGCCCCCCACGACAAATAGCATGGCCCAAATCACTATCTCGGTCGAGTTAAGCCAGTCTAGTTGCTCTCCTCGATCCAGAAAAAGCTGCAAGGCCGCCACGGCCAGCGAAAGGACTGAAAATCCGAGAAAATCAAAGCGTGCGCTGCGTTGTTTCACACTGGTCGGCAAAAAAATCAGCAGGCCAACAAAGGCAAGAACGCCGATTGGCACGTTGATGAAAAACACCCAGCGCCAAGACAAAGTGTCGGTCAACCACCCCCCTAATGTGGGACCAAACATCGGGCCAAGCATGGTTGCAAGCCCCAGACTGGCTAGCACTTTGGCGTGCCGCTCAGGCGGGTTAATATCCAGCAAAGCGGCTTGGCTCAGGGGTTGAAGCCCTGCCCCACAAGCCCCCTGAACAATCCGCGCCAGCATAAGCGAGGCCAAATCATTGGCGCTGCCGCACAGCATCGATGCCACGGTAAAACCAATCAGCGATCCCAGCATAATCAACTTGCGGCCAAACCGGTTCGCCAGCCAGCCAGACAGCGGCATGGCGATGGCCGTAGCAATCATATAGGATGTTAGTACCCACATGATCTGCTCGGATGATGCTGCAGTCGACGATTGCATAAATGGCAGCGCAACACTGGCAATCGTAGAATCAATCACCGCCATCATCGAGGCCAACATTGTGGCTATCGTGATAATAAACCGTCGGGTTGGATCAGGATAGGCAGGCGTCGTTCGCATGCAAACGTCCTTGGAGGAAGCGCTAGGCTATGGCCAGCCACTATTGCGAATAAACGACTTAAGTTCCCTGAAGCCCAAATCAGAATCTGCGCGTGTCCTGTGCTTAGCGATTAGCATTCTTGCTGGCGATCGCCCGCTTTAATTCATCCATAATCCAGTCCGGTGTTTTGGGCTTGGTCATTCCGGCCGGGCATATGGCATGAATGGATTCAATCATCATAACTTTCAGAATGTTACGGGCCCGGTCACTACTATAAGTATCGGCATATTCTGGTACAGTGTTGTTCAGCATCTCTGCCAGAACATAGCCCGCAATCCCGGCAACTGCCTCAGGCACGCCTTGCTGCTGCAACAGATCACGGAATGACCCGGCCGCCTGTTTGCGGATTTTCAAGAAAGCTGCATTTAATCTATCACCAGTGGCATGGCTGCTGGTGTGGCCATTGGTTATTGAGCGGATGCTCAGCGCACCGCCAGCATGAAAATCAAACTCCGCATCGATCAAAGCGGAAATATACGCCTCAAGCGTCTCAGCGTCTTCGGTTCGGGCTTTGACCGCGCTGACGATATTGATAAAATAGTCATCCAAAAGCGCCAGTGAAACCTCTTCACTATTGGCGAAATGTTCGTATGCAACTGGCTTTGAAACGCCAGCTTGCTGCGCCAGAGCCGCCATAGTCAAGGAGGCTATGCCACTCGTTTTGACGATTTCAGTGGCCGCTTCCAGCAATTGCAATCGGCGCTGCGGTCGCATCATTCTGCGCGCGCGCTTGAGCTCGGCACCCTTGCGCCCGATATTCACCTGATCCTCAACTAACCCACCCATGACCTGTCTCGAAACGCTTAAACCATTACGGCTAAGCGAGTCGCACCAGCAATACAAGTGAGCAAGAGAATGTTCGCGCATGGCATTTATT
>JBEGLE010000213.1:0-13172 GCA_041183725.1 Pseudomonadota bacterium
CTAGGAAACAGGCGCAGACGCTCATCATAGGCAAAGACAGCGCGAGTCTGGCAGCCGCGCAACCGGGTATAATACTGATCCGCCATCGCCGCGCGCAGCGGCAGGTTAGCAAAGCCATCCGCTTCAAGAAAATGGCGATCCATCGCCGCGGCGCCATCAAGCAAGGCCGCAAATTCATCCCAGCCCAGTGCCAGCGCCACCGGGAAACCAATTGATGACCACAAGGAATAGCGTCCGCCGACGCTGGCATTAAACGGGAGCACACGGGTTTCATCAATGCCCCACTCCACCGCCATGTCAGGCGCAGCTGTAAGGGCAATCACCCGGCCATAGGGATCGCTCACGCCATTTTCCGCAAGCCAAGCCAGGGCCGAGGCCGCGTTGGTCATCGTTTCGATGGTGGTGAATGTTTTTGAGGCGACCGCGATCAAGGTTGTTGCCGGATCACATGCAGCAAAGGCCGCTTCCAGTGCGCAGCCATCAATATTCGATACAACGTGGACATCGACCAGCGCCGCATCGCGGGCCAAAGCATCAATGGCCAAATCAGGCCCTAAGGCCGATCCGCCAATACCAATGTGAATGAGGTACTTTATCTCACCCAGCAATCCGCGGTGGATTGCTTCAACCAATGCCCGCATCCGGGCATGAAGCGCCCCGGCCTGATCCACGGCATCTTCACGTCCCACCCCGCGTTGGGCGGTGTGTTCCACCGCGCGCCCTTCAGTAATGTTAATCTTTTCACCGGCGAACAGAGCATGGCGACGCTCGGAAAAACCGGCAACCGCGGCCAGATTTTCAAATGCGGCAACAAGCTGCGGATCAAGATGTGTCTTTGACCAATCAAAGCGAACAGGGCCGCCGGGCAGCTCAAGAACCGTGGCAAAGCGATCAAGCCGATCTTCCGCACGGAACAGGTCAGACAAGGACTGACGCGGAAGTGCTTCCAGTTTTGCCCATCCCTTTGTCATTGCATCGCTGATCGCATTGCTCATCGCTGGCCCTTTCCACATTGGCGCGCCTGCCCTATGCCGCTGAACGAGCTTTAGGCCAAGCGGCGGAAGACGTATTCACGCTGGTGACAGCAAGATTGCGCTGAAAGCTGTTATACTAATACCACACACCAAGCGATGAGATCACATGACCATTGATGACAAGCCAAAGGCAAAGCCCGAAAAGCAGGAAGACAGCTTTCCCGTTTTCCTTATCAAGCTGGTTCTGGTTGTTGTGCTGTTTCGCAGCTTTGTGCTGGCGCCTTTCAACATACCCAGCGAATCGATGCTGCCGCGGCTTGAGGATGGGGACTATCTCCTCGCCAGCAAGTGGTCGTATGGCTATTCCAAATACTCGCTGCCTTACAGCGCGCCACTTATTCCCAACCGGATCATGGCCAGCCAACCCGATCGCGGAGATGTCGTGATCTTCAAAGCACCGCCGCTGAACAATGTTGACTATATCAAGCGGGTGATTGGCCTGCCCGGTGATCAGATACAGATCAAAGGCGGCGTGGTGTTCATCAATGGCCTAGCCGTGCCAAAAGTGCGTATTGCCGATGCTGAAATCCCGGTTTCGCCCAATACCTCTTGCCGGCCTGAAGGCTTTGAAACCACGGTTAAGGGCCAACTCGTCTGCCGCTACCCCCGCTTTGCCGAGACCCTGCCCAATGGGGTAAAATATAACGTTCTCGACCTAGGCCAAACCGCGCAGGACGATACGGGCGTGTTTGTGGTTCCCGATGGATCCTTGTTTCTAATGGGCGACAACCGCGACAATTCGATGGATAGCCGTTTTCCCGCTGAACCCGGCGGCGGAGTTGGCATGGTCCCGCAAGAAAACCTTGTCGGCAAAGCGCAGGTCATGATGTTTTCCACCGATGGCGGGGCTGAATGGTATAAACCATGGACATGGTTCACCGCGACCCGCTGGAGCCGGATAGGAGCTCGGATTTGAGCCGAACTGCTTTGGCACCAGAATCCCGGTTATGGTTGGAAAATCTGCTCGAAGCCCCACTTGGTGATGAAGCTTTGTGGCAAGAGGCTCTGACTCACGGCAGCACAGGGGAATCCCGCGATTACCAGCGCTTGGAATTTCTGGGCGATCGGGTCTTGGGTTTGGCGATTGCCGATTGGCTGCACGAATTGGGCACGGGCGATGAAGGCCGCCTATCACAGCGGCTAAACGCGCTGGTGAGCCGAGAGACCAATGCCACTGTAGCACGTCAGATCGGTCTTGGTCCCCATATCCGGCTGGGCAAGCAAGCCAATGATGATGGCGGCCGTGACAGTAGCAATATTCTGGGCGATGTGATGGAAGCTCTGCTTGGCGCAGGTTATCTCACATTGGGCTTCGCCGCGATGAGCCTGCTGGTGCGCAAGCTCTGGGGCAATGCGGTGGCTGGCAAGGTGGGCCAAGCCAAGCATCCCAAGTCAGCACTTCAGGAATGGGCAGCAGGCAACCAGCGACGGATGCCGGAATATCGGGTCACTGATCGCTCAGGCCCAGATCACGCTGCGCGCTTTACCGTTGCCGTTCTGGTGCATGGTGTGGGTGAGGCCGAAGCAACAGCCAATAGCAAGCAGGCAGCTGAAAAGCTGGCCGCTGCGGAATTTCTCAAGAAGTTTGGCTGAACTTGGGCTATGGCCCCCGATATTACCGCGACAGATCAGTCCGCAACCGCGGTCTGAGACACGCAATCATTGCCTACGGAGTACCCAATTGACTGAAAAATGCGGCCTAGTAGCAGTGCTTGGTGCTCCGAATGCGGGCAAGTCGACTTTGGTTAATGCGCTGGTTGGCCAAAAGGTCGCCATCGTATCGGCCAAGGCCCAAACCACCCGCGCCCGGCTGATGGGCATTGCCCTGGCTGACAAAGTACAGATCATTCTGGCCGATACACCCGGCATCTTTACGCCCAAGCGCCGGCTCGACCGCGCCATGGTCAGTGCCGCGTGGGAAGGTGCGCAAGAAGCCGATGCCATCTTGTTGGTGGTCGATAGCCGCAAGAAAAAGCGCGAATATCTGGAATCGATTTTGGAGAGCCTGAAAGGCCGCAGTGAACGCAAGATCTTGGTGCTCAATAAGGTTGATGAAACCGCCAAGGAACCTTTGCTGATTGCAGCGCAAGACCTGGCTGGTGAAAACCAATTTGACGAAGTGTTCTTCGTTTCCGCCCTAACCGGCGATGGCGTGCCAGAGCTAAAGGCCCGGCTTGCAGACTTGATGCCCGAAGGTGCGTGGCATTATCCAGAAGATCAAGTTTCCGATGCCAGCGAACGCCTGCTGGCCTGCGAAATTACCCGCGAACAGCTGTACCGCCAGTTGCATGATGAACTGCCCTATGACAGCGCAGTGCGCCCTGAGAGCTATACCCAGCGCAAAGATGGCTCGGTCGAAATTCACCAGCAGATCATTATCGCCCGCGATAGCCAAAAAGGCATCGTTCTTGGCAAAGGTGGCAGCAAGCTGAAGGCAATTGGTGAGGCTGCGCGTAAAGAATTATCAGAAATTCTGGGCAGCAAAGTTCACCTGTTCCTCCATGTCAGGGTGGAAGAAGGCTGGGCTGACAGCAATAAAGAAATTTACGAGGAAATCGGACTGGAATGGGTACGCTGATGCGGCACTGCAATTCAGGCCAAACCGCATGATCCAGCGCGAATTGTTGGGCTGTGCCCAGATTCCCGGCGGCGACGAACTGCGCCTGTTCCGCCATGATCGCGATTTTATGATCGTGCTGGGTGGCAACGAATTGATGAGCAGCCGGATGAGCGGCTCGGAAATTGCCCTAGCCACTGAAACCTGCGCCCGACTGACCAATCGTAGCAATGCCAAATTGCTGATCGGCGGTTATGGCATGGGCTTTACCCTGCGCGCCGCACAAGAAATTTTGGGTAAGAATGCCACTTTTGTCGTTGCGGAATTGGTACCAGAAATCATCGCCTGGGCCCGTGGCCCGATGCAAGAACTGGCCTCCGGCTGCCTGGATGATCCCCGCGTTGAAATTTTGATGGGCGATGTGACAGACGAAATTGCCGTGGCGCAGTGCCGCTATGATGCGATCCTGCTGGATGTTGATAATGGCCCCGATGGCTTAACCCGTGAGGCGAACAACGGCCTCTATTCCGCGCGCGGACTGCGCGCCGCCAAAAAGGCCTTGCGTCCTGGCGGCGTCCTAGCCGTTTGGTCAGCAGCCAAGGATGATGCCTTTGCCCAACGCCTGCGTAAAACCGGCTTTACGGTTGAAGAAATAACCGTACGGGCGCGCAGCAATGGCAAAGGGCCCAAGCACGTAATTTGGTTCGCCAAAGCCCCCTAGCAGCTAGACTGGCAATTCTTTTACCGAAGCTTGGCGATCCCTATGGCGTCGTTTTTGGCGCGTTCCTTGGTTGATTCCTCGCTGCGATTCAGGGCCTTGGCAATTTCCTTCAGCCCCTTGCCCTTCCCAGCCAAGGTCCGCAATTTAGCCAGCTCTTCTGGCTTCCACGGTTGGCGATGGCGTTCGAATTTTTCCGCCATCAGAACGGCACGTCTTCGTCGGAAACCACTGACGCGCTAGCGGCTTTGGTGGTTGCCTTCTTGGCGGCGCTCTTGGCCTTGGCAGGGGCCTTAGCCTTGGCTCCCGCTTTCTTCACCGGAGCCTTTTTCGGTGCGGCTTTCTTGCGCGCCCCCTTTTTAACCGGCCCCTTTGCCGCCTTTTCGGTGATAAGGACGACCGCTTCTTCTGCGGTCAAGTCTTCGGGCGCCTTGTCACGCGGCAGAGTAGCGTTGGTTGTGCCATCGGTAACATAGGGACCGTAACGCCCGGCCATCAATTTGATCTCACCCCCCGATTCCGGATGGGGACCAAAGGTTTTGAGCGGCTCTGCTGCCGTGCGGGCCCCCCTGCCCCCGCCACTGGCCGCATCGGCCAATTTGGCGACGGCCGCATTCATGCCGGTTTCAAAGATTTCTGCGGTTGAACGCAGCTTCGCATATTTGCCCTCATGCGCCAGATAGGGGCCATAGCGCCCCAAACTGGCGGTGATCGGGCTGCCGGTTTCGGGATGGATACCAATCTCTCGAGGCAGGCTGATCAGCTTAATGGCCCAATCCAGAGACATATCGCCAATATCCTTGGGGATCGAACTGCGCTTGGCCTCTTTGCCACTGCCCATTTCTATATAGGGGCCGAAGCGTCCAACCTTGCGAGTAATCGCCTCGCCCGTCTCTGGGTGCTTGCCCAGTTCCCCTTCTTCCCCACTTGCCGCACCGCCCGGCTGCGCGAATTTGCGGGTGAACTTGCATTCAGGATAGTTTGAACACGCGACAAATGCTCCGAAACGGCCACCGCGCAAGGACAGGCGGCCGACGCTGCACTGCGGACAGCAACGTGGATCAGTGCCATCTTCGGTGGGCGGGAACAGATAGTCAGACAGGAAGGCATCAAGCTCTTCGGTCACTTCCGAAGGCTTACGCTCCATCACCTCATCTGATTTGGGCTTAAAGTCCTTCCAGAACGATTCCAGAAGCACCTTCCATTGCATACGCCCGCCAGAAACATCATCCAGTTCATCTTCCATACCGGCGGTGAATTCATAGGCCACATAGCGCGGAAAAAACCGTTCTAGAAACGCTGTAAGAAGTCGGCCCGATTCTTCTGCAAAGAAACGGTTTTTTTCAACCCTCACATAATTGCGATCCTTCAGAACCTGAAGCGTGGCCGCATAGGTTGATGGACGGCCGATCCCCAGTTCTTCAAGCCGTTTAACCAAGCTGGCTTCGGAATAGCGCGGCGGTGGCTGGGTGAAGTGCTGGCTGGCCTCAACCGCCTTTTTCGCGGGCATATCGCCGCTGCTCAGGGCAGGCAGCAAGCCAGACTCTTCGTCATCGCCGTCTTGCTTCTGATCGCGGCCTTCTTCGTAAACCGCCAGAAAACCGGGAAATTTTATCACCTGCCCCGTGGCGCGCAGTTCATGCTGCCCGGTGCCATCACGCATTGTTACCGCAGTCCGCTCGATGCTGGCTGAGGCCATTTGGCTAGCCAAAGCGCGCTTCCACACCAGTTCATATAACCGGGCTTCATCGCCGCTGCCAAAGTGATCGCGGCCAAAATCGGTGGGGCGGATGGCTTCGTGGGCTTCTTGGGCGTTCTTCGCCTTGGTTTCATAATGCCTAGGCTTTTCCGGCACATAGTGGCCAGAGTAGCGATCGTTTATCGCCTTCCGCGCGGCTTGGATGGCCGAGGGATCCATCTGTACGCCATCGGTACGCATATAGGTGATCGCACCGGCCTCATAAAGCCCCTGCGCCACACGCATGGTGTGGCTGGCTGAAAAGCCGAGCTTGCGTGCCGCTTCTTGTTGTAGGGTGGATGTGGTGAACGGCGGATAGGGATTGCGCCGCGTGGGGCGAACATCAACCTCTTCAACCCGGAAAGCCCCATTGGCAACTGCCGCCTTGGCCCGCTCAGCAATCCCGGCATCCCCCAAGCTTAAGCGATCAAGCTTTTCGCCATCAAATTTCACCAAACGCGCGGAAAATTCGGTGCCCCCCTGCTCCATCTGGGCAACAACTGACCAGTATTCCTGGGGTTTGAACACCTCGATCTCACGCTCACGCTGGCAGATCAGGCGCAAGGCAACCGACTGCACGCGGCCCGCGCTCTTGGCACCGGGAAGCTTGCGCCACAGCACGGGAGAAAGGGTGAAACCAAACAAATAATCAAGCGCGCGGCGGGCAAGATAGGCATCAACCAGATCCTGATCCAGCTCACGCGGGTGCTGCATCGCCGTGGTCACGGTTTCCTTGGTGATGGCGTTGAACGTTACGCGCTGGACATCCTTGGGCAGAGCCTTGCGCTTGGCCAGCAATTCACGAACGTGCCAACTGATCGCTTCGCCTTCGCGATCAGGGTCAGTCGCCAAGATCAGACGGTCAGCCGTTTTGGCCGCATCGGTGATCGCTTTGACCTGCCGCTGCTTATCGCCATACAGTTCCCAATCCATGGCGAAATTTTCATCAGGACGAACCGAGCCATCTTTGGGTGGCAGATCGCGAACATGACCATAGGACGCGAGGACCTTGTAGTCCTTGCCCAGGTACTTTTCGATGGTCTTAGCCTTGGCTGGTGACTCGACGATTACAAGCTGCATGATCTTTGCCAAAATCCCTATACGCGTATGTGTATGTACACGCGCGATGGTGGGGACAGGCTAAGCCTCCCGTCAAGCACCAAGACTAACCCGCCCTGCAGCATGGCGCACAAGCCGCCCGGCCAGCTCAAGTTCCAGCAAGGCCAATTGCACGGCTGATGCGCTTTTACCCGATTGGCGCACCAATTCATCAACCGCGATCGGAGCCGTGGTAAGCAGGCTTTCAAGGTCGGCCGGTTCGTCCAGATCAGCCTGATCGAATGGTTCATAAGGCATCGTCTGTTCAAATAACGCACTGCGCGGCGCACCGGTGAAGCCTTGCAGCAGCTCGATCACATCATCTGGCGACTGAACCAGCACAGCCCCGTCGCGGATCAACTGGTTGCAACCACGGGATCGGGTGTCGAGGGGCGATCCGGGAATTGCCATCACCTCACGCCCCACCTCGCCCGCAAGCCGCGCGGTGATAAGAGAACCTGACTTGGGCGCTGCCTCTACCACCAACGTTCCCCCAGCAATCCCCGCGATGATCCGGTTTCGGGCGGGAAAATGGCGAGCAAGCGGTTCGGTGCCCGGTGGCTGTTCGGAAATCAGCAGGCCTTCAGACGCAACCTGTTCCTGCAGGTCCGCGTGATCAGGTGGATAGGCAATGTCGATCCCACTGGCGATTACGCCAATAGTGCAACCACCCTGCAAGCCGACCGAAAGGGCACCGCGATGGGCGGCACCGTCAATCCCACGCGCAAGGCCTGAGACAATCACTAGCCCGGCCTCAGCAAGGCCTGCTGCAAAATCACGCGCCAGCTTTATCGCCGCCGCCGAAGCATTGCGCGCACCAACCACGGCAACCGCCGGGCGCGCAGCGATTGCCGTATCACCGCGCACGATCAGGATCGGCGGCGCCCCTTCGCACTGCGCCAGTAATGGGGGGTAATCGGGCGAGTCATGAAATAAATATCGGGCCCCAGACCGCTTAACCGCCGCAATCTCTGCGGTGATCCTATGGTTTGGCGCTGGCGCCAGCCTGCCCCCACCACGTGCGGCCAGATCAGGGAGGGCTTCTAAGGCTGACAGGGCAGAGCCAAACCGGCGCAAAAGGTGATAATAGCTGACCGGCCCGACATGGGGAGAACGCAAAAGCTGGATGCGGGCAAAGGCTTCGTCCTGAGCCAAAGCCAGAACCATTTTCTAATTCTTCTGTCCGACTTTTGGTTCAGTGCCACTTCGCAGCCGCCCGATGTTGGCGCGGTGGAGCCACAGGACCAAAAGCGCCAGAACCAGCAAAACTGGGCCATATTGCGGATAGCCCGCCGCATAGGCAGCCAGTGGGGCCGCCAAAGCCGCCCCCATCCCGCCAAGCGATGACGTGCGGGTTATGCCCAAGACCCCAAGCCAAACTACCGCATAGGCCAGCCCAATTGGCCACGCGAGGCCCAAGGCAACGCCCATCAGAGTCGCCACGCCCTTGCCGCCGCGAAACTTAAGCCACACGGGAAAGCAGTGCCCGATCACCGCAGCCAAGCCGCCCATCGCCGGATCGCCACCGGGCAGATTGGCGGCAATCCGCACAGCGAGATAACCTTTTGCCAGATCCAGCAGCAGGGTTGCGGCGGCCAATCCCTTGCGGCCAGTGCGCAGAACATTGGTGGCCCCAATGTTGCCAGACCCGATACTGCGCAGATCGCCAGCGCCAAACAGCCGTGTCAGCAACAAGCCAAAGGGGATCGACCCCAGCAAATACCCAGCGACCAAACTTGGTGCCAATGCAGAAAAATCCATCACTATCCCCCGAATACAATTTTTATCATAACCCTAGTCCTTGCATTCGTGCAGCGGAAAAATAGGAATGCCCCCGATATGGAGCAGCTTAACGATCATTTGCCCGACAGCGCCCAGT
The DNA here is from genome assembly GCA_041183725.1 of Pseudomonadota bacterium. GTDB lineage: Bacteria > Pseudomonadota > Alphaproteobacteria > Sphingomonadales > Sphingomonadaceae > Novosphingobium. Next base: position 9,025 of record JBEGLE010000213.1, read on the forward strand.
CCAGCGCCCCAATCCTGCTGTTCGATTCTGGCGTTGGCGGGCTTTCGGTTCTGGCGGAACTGCGCAAGGTGCTGCCGCATGCACCGGTGATCTATGCCGCCGATCTTGCGGGCCTGCCCTATGGCGAAAAGACCGAAGCAGAGATCGCCGCGCGGGTATGTGGCTTGCTGGGCCGGATGGCCGAACGCTTCGACCCGCGCCTGATCTGCATTGCCTGCAACACCGCATCCACCATTGCCTTGGACATGGTGCGCGATGTGCTGGCTGTGCCGATTGTCGGCACGGTGCCAGCAATCAAACCCGCCGCAGCCATGACACGCAGTGGCACGATCGGCCTGTTGGGAACCGCGGCAACCATTCGCCAAGGCTATGTCGATCGGCTTGAGGCCAAATTTGCCCAAGGCAAAACCCTGATCCGCTTTGCCGCGCCAGAACTTGTTGCAGCGGCAGAGGCGCGGCTTCGGGGTGAACCAGTTGATCCAGCCGTGTTCGCCCGTGCTGTGGCAGGGCTTCGGGATCAGGCAGGCGGCCAGGCCATAGACACTGTGGTTCTGGCCTGCACCCACTTCCCCTTGGTTCAGCCTGAACTTGCGCTAGCCTTTGGGCGCGATGTGACCTTCATCGATGGCTCTGCCGGAATTTCTCGGCGGATAGCCTCGCTCACTGAAGGTCAGGCTTTTGTTCGCAAGCGGCCCGATTTTTCCCTGTTTACTGGATTGCAAAGCGGCATTGATGCCTTGCTTCCCGCTTTGGCGCTCTATGGAATTGCCGATTACCAAATGCTGTAAATCAGCGGTGACTGCGGCGAAATAAGCAATCGTTAAGCACCTCTAAGCCATTTCTGCTGACAATGCGCTGGAATTCAGGCTTTTCTTCGTCTAGATGGCGCCGCAAGGATCGTGATGACGCGCGCTGGCAAAGCAGGATAAGCCTTTGTGAACTACGATAAAATCTTTGATCAGGCGATTGATCGGCTCCATTCCGAAGGCCGTTACCGGGTGTTCATCGACATCCTGCGCAATAAAGGTGCCTATCCCAATGCGCGCTGTTTTGCTGGTCACAATGGCCCAAAACCGATCACCGTTTGGTGCTCAAACGATTATCTTGCCATGGGCCAGCATCCCAAAGTTATCACGGCAATGGAAGAAGCTCTGCACGATGTTGGCGCTGGTTCAGGCGGCACGCGCAACATCGCAGGCAACACCCATTACCATGTCGATCTTGAAAACGAATTAGCCGATTTGCATGGCAAAGATGGCGCCCTGCTGTTCACCAGCGGCTATGTTTCAAACGATGCCACCCTTTCAACCTTGGCCAAGGTTCTGCCAGGCTGCGTGATCTTTTCGGATGAACTGAACCACGCCAGCATGATTGCCGGGATTCGCAATTCGGGCGCGGAAAAGAAAGTGTTTCGCCACAATGATGTGGCCCATCTTGAAGAACTTCTGGCTGAAACCGATCCTGCCCTGCCCAAACTGATTGCCTTTGAAAGCGTCTACTCGATGGATGGCGATGTTGCCCCCATCCACGCCATTTGTGACTTGGCGGAAAAGTATAATGCCCTGACCTATATCGATGAAGTCCATGCCGTGGGCATGTATGGCGAGCGCGGCGGCGGAATTAGCGATCGCGATCAAGCGGCCCACCGCATCGATGTGATCGAAGGCACATTGGGCAAGGCCTTTGGTGTCATGGGTGGCTATATTGCCGCAGATACGCGGATTATCGACGTCATCCGCTCTTATGCCCCCGGCTTCATTTTCACCACTAGCCTTAGCCCGGTTCTGGTTGCTGGTGTTCTGGCATCAGTCCGTCACCTGAAAGGCTCTAGCGTTGAACGTGAAGGCCAACAGGCGGCTGCGGCAACGCTCAAGACCCTGTTCGCCGATGCTGGCTTGCCGGTTATGCCGTCAACCACCCATATCGTTCCGCTGATGGTCGGTGATCCGGTTAAGGCGAAGCAAATCAGCGACGTGTTGCTGGCGGAATACGGCGTTTATGTGCAGCCGATCAATTACCCCACCGTGCCACGCGGCACTGAGCGCCTGCGCTTTACCCCTGGCCCCCAACATACGCCGCAGATGATGCAAGACCTTACGGCAGCTCTGGTTGAAATCTGGGAACGCTTGGAATTGAAGCTGGCGGCCTAATAGTGAGAGTTTTTGGCGGTTAAAACTTGGCGCATCCTATTGCGCTTTACCCTCTGAACACCACAGTCTTGCTGCCATTCAGCAGGACGCGATCTTCAAGATGCAGCCGCACGGCTTCCGCCAGAACGCGCCGCTCAATATCGCGACCTTTACGCACCAGTTCATCGGGACGATCCGCATGGCTGATCGCCTCAACATCTTGATGGATGATCGGGCCCTCATCCAAATCCGCTGTCACATAATGGGCAGTTGCCCCAATCATTTTAACGCCGCGCGCATGGGCCTGATGATAGGGCTTAGCCCCTTTGAACCCTGGCAAGAACGAGTGGTGAATATTGATGCAGCGGCCCGATAGCCATGCGGCCATCTCATTAGACAAAACTTGCATGTAACGGGCCAATACTACCAGCTCGGCCCCTGTTTGCTTAACCAAATCGCGAACCAGCGCCTCCTGCGCAGACTTAGTGTCTTTGGTGATAGGCATATGATGATAGACAATACCATCCAACAAGGATGCGGCCAGCGCCTCGCGCGGGTGATTGCCTACTACAGCCACAACATCCATAGACAATTCGCCAATACGGGTGCGATAAAGCAGGTCGCCAAGACAGTGATCAAATTTACTAACCATCAACAGAACTTTGCGTTTGGCATCGCGTGAACGCATGTGCCAATGCATAGTATATTGCTTAGCGATGGGCGCAAAGGCTGTGCGGATCACATTGGTGTCGTTGCCTCTGGGATCAAATTCAACCCGCATAAAAAAGCGGCCTTCATCCTGATCGTTAAACTGTTCCGCCTCAAGAATATTGCCACCTTGTTCGTAAAGATAGCTGGTCACAGCAGCGGTGATCCCAGGACGATCTTCGCACGAAAGGGTTAGAACCTGAACTTCAGGCATTTGGTGTTTTTTGCTCATGGTTAGGCATTGGCCACTCATTTTACCCACGACAAGCAAAATATTGGCAGTTTTTGGGCTGGCGCAGTTGCCTCAGCCCAGAACATCCGCCAAGGCCCAAAACAGCGGAGAGTGACAACAGATGGACAAGCCAGCAATTGATCCCAACTCATTTCGACAGGTTTTGGGCAATTACCCCACAGGTGTAGCGGTTATCACTGCGCTTGATAGCAACGGCTCTCCAGTTGGCATGGTGGTTGGCACTTTCAGCTCCGTATCTCTCAACCCGCCGCTTGTTGGTTTTCTGCCCGACAAACGTTCGGGTAGCTGGGGACTAATTGAACAGAGCGGCCGCTTCTGCGTTAATGTGCTTGCTAGCGATCAACTGGCCCTGTGCCAGCAATTGGCCAAGCCTGGAATTGACAAATTTGCCGGTGTTGACATCACCGTTTCAAAACATAACCTTCCGGTTCTGGGTGATGCCTTGGCTGTTATTGAATGTCGCCTTACCGATGTTCTGGAGGCTGGTGATCACTGGTTTGTGATGGGCGAAGTTATTACGTTTGAGGTTCGGCGCCAAATCACACCTCTGCTGTTTTTCAAAGGTCAATACGGAAGCTTTTCCCCTTTATCCTGAGGCCAGAGAGCCCTTCCACATCACGGTGAGAAATGAAGCAAGCCCCCTTCATCGGTGTTGCCACAATGGTTGATTTACCGCCCGGTGCAAAGAAACTGGTTGCGGTAAATGGGACCGAAATCCTGCTCTGTCATTCACAGGGTCGCATCTTTGCTGTCGAAAATCTGTGCAGCCATGCTGAGGAAAAGCTGGATTGCGGTAAAATGAAGTCTGGCTGGATCGCTTGTCCTATTCATGGTGCCAGGTTTGATCTGGCGACGGGCGCGCCCAAAAACCCACCGGCCAATCAACCAATCCAAACTTTTCCAGTTAGAATTACCGGTGATACAATTGAGGTCGCCGCCTGAGATCATGGCAGCCCCCTTCTTCACCATCAAAACGTTCACTATGAACGCCGACCTTGTCGAAGACCGCATACGATTGGATGCGATTGATCCCGCTGGGGCCTTTCAGGCAATCTGGT
>JBEGLE010000214.1:0-3867 GCA_041183725.1 Pseudomonadota bacterium
CCGGCTTTGCCGCGCGTTTCCGCGCCAAGGGCCGGTTTGAGGGGCTGATGGCCGCCTTGCCAGTTAAACTTATTACCCACCCGCAACCGGGCCTGTTTGGTGCCGCTGCGGCTTTTGCCCAGGAGCACTGTGCGTGAGCAATCCCCAAGCCGTTATGCGTCTGGCCCCGGTAATACCGGTGCTGGTTATCGATGATGTATCCCATGCCGTGCCGTTGGCACAGGCACTGGTCGCCGGTGGCCTGCCCGCGCTGGAAGTAACCCTGCGCACGCCTTGTGCGCTCGATGTCATCCGCGAGATGAAGCAAGTCCCCGGCGCCGTGGTGGGTGCCGGCACGGTGCTGAACCCGCGCGAACTGGATGCCGCCCTTGCTGCTGGCGCGGAATTCATCGTCTCGCCCGGTCTGACCCCGGCTCTGGGCAAGGCCGCAATTGATGCCGGCGTGCCGTTCCTACCCGGCACGGCCAATGCCGGTGACATCATGCTGGGTCTGGATCTGGGTCTGACCCATTTCAAATTCTTCCCGGCAGAGGCCTCTGGCGGGATTGCCGCCTTGAAAGCCATCGCCGCCCCCTTTGGTATGGCGCGCTTCTGCCCCACTGGCGGCATTACGCTGGCGAGCGCACCCAATTGGCTGGCTTTGGATGCCGTGCTCTGTGTTGGCGGCAGTTGGATTGTCCCCAAAGGACAACCCGATGTGGCCCTGATTGAAGCCAATGCCCGCGCTGCGGCCGGGCTTACCGCCTGAATAACACAAAATACCACACCTTACGGGAGCTGAAGACGGACATTCATCTACCCAAGGGAGCTACCATGATCGCTCTGCGCAGCCTTGAAGACCGCCTGCAACAGTTGCACGCCCGCACCGCTGAAACGCCGCTGTTCAATCCTGTTTTCCAGTTGGGCTTGGAACTGTCGCGCCAGATTGAAGATGGCGCGCTCAGCTTGGATCAAGTCGATTCCCTGGTTGCCGAACTAGAGTGTGAAGGACTGCAAGCCCGCGCCCGGCGGCTCAATCGGCTGGTTGCCCCGCTTGATCCCGCTGCCAATGCCGCGATCATCGCCGCACAAAGCACAGACAGCGATTTCGATACCTTTGCCGCGCACTGGCAGCAGCCCTTTTCGCATATCGTTTTTACCGCCCACCCCACCTTCTTGCTCAGTCGCGCCCAAGCAGCAGCGGTGGCCACAGGGGCATCCAGCGGCGAAACCGGTGAAGCCACGGTCTGCGCCGCGCCCCATGCCCGTGACACCATCACACTGGATTATGAACACGCCGAGGCCATGCAAGCCATGGCGCGCGGCCAAGCAGCGCGGGATCAGATTACCGCCCAAGTGCTGGATCAGGCCCGCAAGGCTTGGCCCGATCGCTGGCGCTGTCTGCGGCCTGTGCCGTTCCGCTTTGCCACATGGGTTGGCTATGACATGGACGGGCGCACCGATATTTCATGGGGCACCTGCCTGCGCTATCGCCTGACCGAAAAGGCCGAGCGCTTGGCTGGCTATGCCCGCGACTTAACCACAGCCGCGCCAGATCTGGCGGAAAGCCTAAACCGCGCCCAGCATTACGCCGCGCAGCTTGCCAGCCTGTTTGCCGATAATCTGTCCGATCCTGCGGCCCTGTCGCATGCCGCCAACCAGCTTTCCGTCGATCATGCCGATAAACTGATCAGCCTAGCCCCGATTATCGCCGCATTGGAAGAACGGGCTCTGACCGCATCTGATGACACAGCGCGGCAGTTGCTCGTCACCGCCTGCGCCATGCGCGCCGATGGCCTCGGCATGGGTGGGGTGCATTTCCGGGTAAACAATTCACAGCTCCAAAACGCCATACGCCGCCGGATTGATCCCGATGGCAAGCTGGATCTGGGCAGTCAGGCAGCGCTGGTACGCATGCGCGAACTGCTGGCTACGGTCAGTCCGCTGCGGTCCAATATGGCGGCGCTGGCGATCGAAAACAGCACCGCCCTGCGTCAGTTTTTGATCATGGCGCAGATCCTGCACCACATCGATGCCGATGCTCCGGTGCGGATGCTGGTGGCAGAATGCGAACAACCTTCCACCGTTCTGGCTGCCCTTTATTTTGCCGAACTGTTTGGCGTTGCCGATCGGGTCGACGTTTCCCCGCTGTTCGAAACTGAAAGTGCACTGGAACATGGTGGCCGCTTTTTGGATGCCGTTTTGGCAGAGCCCAGTTATCAAGCCTATGCTCGCCAGCGCGGGCGGGTGGCGATCCAGACTGGCTTTTCTGATGCTGGCCGTTTTGTTGGCCAGATCCCCGCAGCCCTTGCGATAGAACGTCTGCAAGGGCGTTTGGCCGAAGCCATGGTGGCCAATGGCCTGAGTGATGTCACTGCGTTGATATTCAACACCCATGGCGAATCAATGGGACGCGGCGCTCATCCCGCCAGCTTTGCCGATCGGCTCGGCTGGCCACTTTCTCCTTGGGCACGACGGCGCTTTGTGCGGGCCGGTATTCGGCTTGAACCGGAAGTTAGCTTTCAAGGCGGAGACGGTTATCTGTTCTTTGGCTCAGACGATCTGGCACGTGCTACCCTCTCGCGCTTTGTCGAACAAGCCGCTGATCTGGCCGATCCGCAGGCGCCAATTGATCCGTTCTATCGCCGGACGGACCTAAGCCTCGATTTCTATCGTGCCATCCGCGATCATCAGCAACGTCACCTCAGCAGCCAAACCTATCCCCGTGCGGTTACCGCCTTGGGGCTGGGTATGCTGAACGACACAGGCAGCCGTAAGTCACGCCGCCAGTCAGACCTCTCTGCCGATCGGGCAATGAACCTGCGCCAAATCCGCGCCATACCGCATAATGCCGTTTTGCAACAATTGGGTTATCCGGTGAACGTCATCGCCGGTTTTGGCTCTGCTGCTGATGGCAATGTCGAAGATATTGCTGCCCTGCTGCGCGATAGCCCGCGCGGGCAGCAGATGGTGCGGTTGGTGCGCGCCGCCAATGCCCTAGCCTCGATCAAGACCGTGGCTGCCTATGGCGAACTGTTCAACTCCGCCTATTGGGCCAGCCGTCCCTATCGCGGCAATGAATCGCATATTGCCAATGCCTGCCTGACCCTTGCCGAATACCTGACCACCGATGATCGCGCCGGGGTGTTCCGCCGCTTGGCCTCGCGGCTGCGGGTTGATGCCTTGAAGCTGCACCGCTTACTGGCCTTGGTTCCCGATGATGCCCCGCGGGCCGGACGCGAACAGGTACGCCGCTCGCTGGGCGTGTTACAAGCCCTGCGGCTGGCGCTGTATCAGCACATGTTCCTGCGCGTTGTCTCGGTTCCCGCATTCAGCCGGGTTAATGACATTGCCCGCGAAGACGTCTGGGAGATGGTCTTTACCCTACGGATTGAGGAAGCTTTGGCCCAATTGCGCCGCGCCTTTCCCACCAGTTTCCCCAGCATCGACGACTTCGCGCTGGCTGAGCCAACCGACTATCCCGATGGCGCGGCCACCGGCTATGCCGCGATCCGCCGCGATTGCATCGATCCGATTGAACGCGCGTGGCAACTATCGCTGCGGATTGGCACCGCCGTGGCCAACGAATTTGGCGCGCATGGCTAGGATTACCGCTGCCGGCGCGCTGGAGCCTTGGCAAAGGTCCAGCCCTCAGGGCCGGATCGCGCCACCAGATCACCTATAGAGGCGGGCTGGCCCGCAATCAAACTATCGAACAGACGGGCCAAGGCACTGCCGCGCGGCGCTTCGCCAGCCAGCTCTGCCACAATGCGGGCGATTACCTTCAGCGCAATCGCGCGGGGCGCTTGCGGGCGATAACACAGGCCCATCGGCGCCTTGGTTACGCAGTCCTGCCATTCGCGCGCCGCGGCCCAGCCTAGGGCGGCA
>JBEGLE010000215.1:0-2986 GCA_041183725.1 Pseudomonadota bacterium
GGAAAACTGGAGCGGGCGAAGGGATTCGAACCCTCGACCCCAACCTTGGCAAGGTTGTGCTCTACCCCTGAGCTACGCCCGCTCTGGCGTTGGTGAGACCATAGTCTCTCCGGGTGAGGCGCGCGGTTAGCATTGCCCCCCGCACTTGCCAAGGGGTTTCTGCAAGGAATCTTTTGTGAATCTTCCGCCCTTCAAAAATCCGTGGCAGAGGCCACATAGACAGATGAGCAAATAAAGGGGTTAGCGGCGTGGCATCTATGGGCTTGAGCATCGACGAACAAAAGTCGGTTGACCGCTTCCGCAAGGCAGTGGCCGAACCGTCGATGACCAATCTGGTCGTGGTCGATTTCTGGGCTGAATGGTGCGGGCCGTGCAAGGCGCTTACGCCGTTGCTTGAAAAGGTGTGTGCCGACTATGCCGATAAAGGCGTGGTTCTGGCCAAGATCAATGTTGATGAAGAGCCGTTCATCGCCAGCCAATTTCAGGTGCGGTCGATCCCCACGGTCTATGCCGTGTTTCAGGGGCAACCGGTGGCCGATATGACCAATGCGCGCAGCGAATCCCAGATTAAGGCACAGCTTGATCAATTGCTGGCCAAATTGCCGGTACAGGCCGGTGGCGCAGAGCCGGCGCAGGATATAACGCCATTGCTGGCCATGGGTGATGAGGTGCTGGCCAGCGGTGATGGTGAACGGGCCGCCGCGCTCTTTTCCCAGATTGTTGAAATTGCCCCCGATTCGGCACTGGCCCATGCCGGTTTGGTGCGCGCCCTGACACTGGCTGGGCTGCTGGCCGAGGCCGAGGCGGTGATCGCTGGGCTTGATCCCCAATTGGCGGCTGATCCGGCGCTGGCCCAAGCCAAGGCGGCGCTTGATTTGGCGAAAGACCGCCCGGCCGATAGCGAGCTTGAAGCCTTGCGCGCTGCCGCCGCGGCGGCCCCTGCCGATATGGCGGCGCAGCTTGCCTGGGCTACGGCCGCCTTTGCTGCGGGAGAGCGCCAGGCCGCCGCCGATAGCCTGCTCGCGATGGTGGCCGCTGATCGCGAATGGAACGAAGGCGCGGCCCGGGCCAAATTGTTGCAGATTTTTGAGGCCGTCGGGCTCGAAGACCCTTGGGTTTCGGCAACCCGCCGCCGCCTGTCCACCGTGTTGTTTGGTTGAACCGCAGCTATGACCCGGATCTCGATCTTTCCGCTGTCGGGGGCCATGCTGTACCCCGGCTTGCACCTGCCGCTTAATGTGTTCGAGCCGCGCTATCGTGCCATGGTCTCTGATGCCTTGGCGCGGGATCGGCGGATTGGTATGATTCAGCCACAACGCGCGGTTGAAGGCGCCCCGCTTTATGCGGTGGGCTGTTTGGGCAAGATTGGTGATGTTGAGGCCCTGCCCGATGGCCGCTTCCATATTGTTCTGGAGGGTGAGGCCCGTTTTCGCGTGCTGCGCGAATTGGATGTCCCCACCCTGTTCCGGCAGGTAGAGGCAGAATTGCTGCCCGAACCAGAGAATGATGTGCTGGCCAATGTTGAACGCGCCGGTTTTGAACAAGAAGCGCGCCGCTTTGCCGAGGCGCAGGGCTATCAAATTGATTGGCATGCCGTGACGCGGCTGGATGACCTGTCTTTGATCAATGGAGTGTCGCAAATCGCCCCCTTTGATCCGGCATCCAAACAGGCGTTGCTAGAGGCCACCGGTCTATCCGCCCGCTGCGAAATGCTGATTCAGCTGATGCAGTTTTATGGCCGCCGCGATAGCGATGAAGATGGGGTCACGCTGCAATAGGGCCGCCGCGCCTATCAAAAAGGGCGCATCTTGCGATGCGCCCCCTGTGAATTGCCGCGATTAGCCAGGCTTACTTGGGTGAAATCACCATCAGCATCTGGCGGCCTTCCATGCGGGGATAGGCTTCAATCTTGGCATATTCGGCGGTGTCTTCCTGCACGCGGCGCAGCAGGTTCATGCCCAGTTGCTGGTGCGACAGTTCACGGCCACGGAACCGCAGGGTTACCTTCACCTTGTCACCCTCGTCGATGAAGCGCTGCACGGCGCGCATCTTCACGTCGTAATCGTGATCATCGATATTGGGACGCATTTTGATCTCTTTGATCTCCTGCGTTTTCTGGCTCTTACGGGCGAGGTTGGCCTTTTTCTGGGCCTCGTACCGGAACTTGCCGACATCCAAGAACTTGCACACCGGCGGATCGGCGTTGGGCGAGACTTCGACCAGGTCTAGGCCGACTCCGGCCGCCTGTTCGATTGCCTCACGGGTGTACATGACGCCAAGATTTTCGCCTTCCTCATCAATCACGCGGACCTTGTCCGAGGTGATGAGTTGGTTGTAGCGGGGCCCGCTCTTGACGGGTGGCTGCAACGTTCGCCGGGGTGGGGGGGCTATTGTAGGTTCTCCTGTTTTACGATCTTGGCCGGGTCCTTAAAGCGATTCCGTGGCTTGGGGAAGGAGTTTTGCGGGCAAGGCCTCCGGCACTATGGTTATGCGGCCACAATTTCCACGCTGGATTGCTCTGCCGCTTCCAAAAGCCGGGCCTCAACATCCTGAAGTCGCCCTTCTTGAACCACCTTTTCGCCCAACAAGTCGGTAACATAAAAGGTATCAGCCGCACGCTCACCATAGGTGGCGATATGGGCGGAATGAACGATCAGGCGGCTTTCAAATAGCGCACGGGCCAGCCGGTTGAGCAAGGCGGGGCGGTCGCTGGCGTTCACTTCTACCACGGTAAAGCGGTTGGAGGCGGCATTATCGAATGACACCCGCGGCCGCACGGTAAAGGCGGCCGCACGGGGGCGGGCCAGCGGCCGTGCCGCCAATTGCGGCACCAGCTTGACCCGGTTGGCCAAGGCATCGCCAATCATCGTGCGGATGCGCGCAAGCTGGCTCTCTTCCATAAAGGGGCGGCCCAGCGGGTCTTGCACCAAGAAATTGTCCACCGCCACGCCATTGCGCGCGGTGTGAATGCGCGCATCAATAATAT
>JBEGLE010000216.1:0-8260 GCA_041183725.1 Pseudomonadota bacterium
GGTATACTGGCCCCGGCATTCTGCTGTCGAAAATGGATGGCCTGCATCCGTCAGTCATTATGATCTGTAACACCCCTGTTGCCGATGGAGAAGTACGGGTTTGGTATGCGCTGGCCGTCAAGGTTGGCGATGCGCGGGCCAATGAGGCAGGGGTGTCTATGGCGCGGACCTATCAGGATGTCGCGCTCGAAGCTTTCGCCCAGGATTTTGAACTGTGGCAGCACAAGCAGGCCGCCACGACCATCATGCAGGTTCCGGATGATGGGCCCTTCCACAAGGGGCGGATCTGGCATCGCCAATTCTATCATCGGCGCGAAGAGGTCCCCGGCATCTGGGCGCGGGTGAACGGCATTCACGTTTCCATCGACAATCGGCCCGGCGCGAAACCGCGCGCGGCTTGAACAGGAGTATGCAAAATGACTGACAACACCCGCAGCACAAACGATGCGCGCACACCCCCAGTTGCCGTATGGCAATTGCTTGAGAAGCTGCGCGGTCAGGACTTGGCTGACTGGCGGGTTGCCCCACTCGAAGACCGCCCTTCAATCGCGGATCGCGGGCTGGATATCGGCTTTCCCTTCGGATGGTATGCCATTGAGCAAGCCAATTTTGTGAGCATTGGCGAGGTTAAGCCGCTGCGCTATTTTGATAAGGATCTGGTGATCTGGCGCGGCGAAGATGGCGCTGTGCGGGTCATGGATGCTTGGTGCAAGCATCTGGGCGCGCACTTGGGCCATGGCGGCAAGGTTCATGGTAACTTGCTGGAGTGCCCCTTTCATGCCTGGCGTTATGATGGGCAAGAAGGCGTGGTCAAAGAGATCCCCTATTCCAAATCAATCCCGCCGCAGGTGAAGCGCAAATGTATGCGGACTTGGGCGGTTACCGAAGCCAATGGCTGGATTTGGACATGGTATCACCCCGATGCCTCGGTCGCGCCGATGTGGGATGTGACTGTGCATGAGGAATATGGCGATCCGGATTGGACCCCTTATGAAATGCACGAGTGGATTGTCTATGGCTCGATCCAGAACATGGCCGAAAACGGCGTTGATGTTGCCCATTTTCAATATATTCACGGCACGGCCGGCCTGCCCAATGCTGAACTGCGCTGGGGTGAGTGGGGCCGGGGGGCTGATGTAAAAGCGCAGATGGGCACGCCCAAAGGCATGGTTGATGGCTTGATCAGCTATGACACTATGGGGCCGGGGCAAAGCTGGGTGCGATTCCGCGGGATTGCGGAAACCCTGCTGGTGGCCAGCCTGGTGCCGATTTCCGAAGACGTTTTGCGCGTTCGCTATGGCTTTACCCAGCCACGCAGCCAAGCCGAGGGGCCCTCTGCCGGGGTGGCCAAGGCGTTGATCCGTGATGTTTGCAAACAGTTGGATCAGGATAAAGTGATCTGGGACCGTATGAAATACGAAACCAGCCCGATCATCTGCGAAGGCGATGGACCCTTTGCCCAGTTCCGCCAATGGTATGGCCGGTATTATGCCAAGCCGGAAGGCGGCCCTGGTTTGCGCGCAGTGGGGTAATCCTCTCCCATCAGTTTGGCGCAAACAGCGGGCCCCAGCCGGATAAGGGTGGGGCCCGTTGCTGTTTCAGAGCGTGGGATAGTCGGTATAGCCGCGTTCCTCACCGGTATAGAGCAGGCTGTAATCGGGCGTGGCCAAAGCGGCACCGCTGCGCATACGGGCAACAAGATCCGGATTGGCGATGAAAGGGCGGCCAAAGCTGACGGCTTCTGCCTTGCCCGTGGCAATCAGCTCTTGCGCGCTATCAGCCGTCAAGTTGTTGTTGGTGATGATCGGCCCGGACCAGTTGGCGCGCAGCATGGCCAAAGTATCCAGCTCTTTCAGCCCCATATCGACAAGATGGAGATAGGCTAAGCCAAGGCTGTCAGCCGCTTTAACAAAGGGGGCAAAGGTCTCCGCCGGTTGGCTTGGATCCATGCCATTATAGGGATTGCCCGGCGAAATGCGAAAGCCGACGCGTCCGGGACCAATCGCTTCTGCCAGCGCTTTCAGCACGGCAAGCGGGAAGCGCATGCGGTTTTCAATCGCGCCGCCATAGCTGTCGGTGCGCTGGTTGCTGGCGGGGTTCAGAAACTGATTGATCAGATAGCCACTGGCGCAGTGCAATTCGACCCCATCAATTCCCGCCTCGCGCGCATTGCGGGCTGCCTGCGCATATTCTTCCAGCAGGGCGGGGAAATCTGCTTCAGCAAGCGCGCGCGGCATGGCGGTTTCCACCGGAACGCCGTCAGGGCCGGGCACTTTGGCGGGGCAAGCCAGCGCTGAGGGGGCAAGGATATCGGCTTCGAAACCCCGATTGGCAGGCACGACAACCCGCCCGCAATGCATCAGTTGGACCACCACGCGGCCGCCCTCGGCGTGGACGGCATCAGCAAGGGTTTTCCAACCCGCGATCTGTTCGACACTATGAATGCCGGGCGTTCGCCAGTATCCTTTGCCAGCCGGGCTGGGTTGCGCGCCTTCGGTTACAATCAGCCCTGCCGTAGCGCGCTGGCGATAGTATTCGGCCATGGCTGCGGTGGGAACATCGCTGGGACCAGCGCGATCGCGGGTCATTGGCGCCATAACGATGCGATTGGCAAGTTCCAGATCGCCAAGACGAACCGGAGAAAAAAGTGCATCAGACACGCTAATTTCCCTTATAAATACAAAGATTGACCATGATTTGCGTTATCTTCTATGCAAGAATTTACGCAATGCAAGGAGAGTTGGCATGAACTATGGATTCGATGGCAAGGTGGCTCTGGTCACTGGCGCCAGTGGCGGTATTGGTCGGGCAACGGCTTTGGCTTTCGCCGCTTCGGGCGCTGCGGTCGTGGTTTCCGATGTCAACGAAGCCGGAGGGCAAGAAACGGTTGATTTGATCGCGCAAGCTGGCGGCACGGCAAGTTTCAAAGCATGCAATGTTGCCGATCCCGCTCAGGTCAAGGCTCTGCTGGCCCATGTGATTGCCACCTTTGGCCGCCTCGATTTTGCTCACAACAATGCCGGCATCAATAACATGGGGCTCGATGAGTACGAGGATGATATTTGGGACCGAAGCATCGCGATCAACCTGTCTGGCGTGATGTATTGCATGCGGGAAGAGGCCGCGATCATGGTCGCGCAGGGCAAGGGTGCGATTGTTAACACCTCATCGATTAATGGGTTGGTCGGCAATGGTGCCCAGCCCGGCTATACGGCGACCAAACACGGGGTTGTCGGCCTGACTCGCCACGGCGCGCTGCGCTGGGCCAAAAACGGCGTTCGCGTTAATGCCGTGTGCCCCGGTGTGATCGAAACGCCGATGACAGCGCCCTTGGTGGCTAATCCCGATATGCGCAAATTGCTCGATTCCATGACGCCAATGGGGCGCATGGGGCAGGCGGAAGAAATTGCGGCGGCCGTGCTGTGGCTGTGTTCTGACCAATCCAGCTTTGTCACCGGCCACCCGCTGGTGGTTGACGGCGGCTCGACCGCCACCTGACTTGGTGCTGACCGATAAATCGGCGGACGCTCAGGATGGTTGCCTTATTCTACCAACCTGAACGTCCGCTGCTTTGCTTAGTCGCGCTTCAGCGTGCCGCCGTTTACGTGCCAGACCTGACCATTAACCCATTCGCCGTCTTCGGAGGCAAGGAAGGTAACGGCCGCGGCAATATCCTCTGACTTACCAAGCCGGGTGTGGGGAATGCCTTGCAAACCCTTTTCGCGGTATTCGTCGGTTAGGTGCATTTGCGCGGCTTCGGTTAGGACAAGGCCGGGGCAGATTACATTGGCACGGATCCCCTTCTTGCCCCATTTCTGGGCGACATGGCGGGCCAAGGCATGAATGGAATTCTTGGTCATGGGATAGGCCACTTGCCACGGCGCGCCATTGGCGGCTGCGCCAGAGGAGGTGTAGATCATCGCCCCGCCGCCGCGTTCCAGCATGGCTGGCAGAGCGGCCTGCGTAGCCAGAAAGTGGCTCTTGGTGTTGATTGCAAAGCTTTTTTCTAGAACCTCAACCGTGCAATTCAGCGCGTCGATATCGCCTTCGGTGCCGCCGGCCAGATTGGAGTGGTAGATGTCTAGCTTGCCCCAGGTATCCAGCGCAGCCTTAACGATGGCGGCCTGAGATTCGGCATTGGTGCCGTCCAGAGCGACTGTAATCGCTTTGCCACCATTGGCCACGATATCGGCCGCCACTTCGCGGGCAAGGTCCACCAGCATATCACCGATAACAACGTTGGCCCCTTCTTCTGCCAAACGGCGGGCAGTAGCGGCCCCTATCCCGCGAGCCCCGCCAGCGACGATAGCAACTTTACCACTTAAACCGCGCATTGAGCTCTCCATGCCTGTATTGCGTTTTTTTATTCGCTATTCCATACGCAAACTGCTGTCAAAACCAAATATATGGTTCATATTTGCGAAATGGGTAAGAGGCGATCATGACGGGCCGGTTAACCGGACGCAAGGCTGTAGTGACCGGTGCCGGAAGCGGCATTGGCTTGGCTATTGCGCAGCGTTTTGCGCGCGATGGGGCCATGGTGATTGTCGCAGAATATGATGAGGCGCGGGGTCAATCCTGTGCGGCAGCAATCGCGCAGGCCGGCGGCAAGGCGCGTTTCATCGCGGTTGATGTGGCTGATCGTGATTCGGTTTTAGCGATGATGGACTTGGCGGGGCCGGTCGATATTCTGGTTAACAACGCTTGGCGCAGCCAAGGGATCGATCGCATTGAAGCCAAAAGCGACGCCGTGTTTCACGCTTCGCTCGATGTTGCTTTCTTCGCCGCCAAATGGACCATGGAAGCGACTTTGCCACATATGAAGGCACAGGGTTGGGGGCGGGTGATCAATCTTGCCTCGTTGAATGGGGTTAACGCCCACATGGGCAGCGCTGATTACAATGTCGCGAAAGAGGCTTTGCGCGCCTATACCCGCACCGCGGCGCGCGAATGGGCGCGCTTTGGCATTTGTTGCAATATTATATGCCCTGCAGCGCTGGCGGATTCGACCCGGCTGGTCATGGCCAAGCAGCCCGGCATGATAGAACGGATCGAAGCCGCCAACCCTATGGGGAGGCTGGGTGATCCAGATACCGATATCGCCGGTGTTGCTGCCTTTTTGGCCAGCGACGATGCGCGCTATCTGACCGGTAACACATTGTTTGTGGATGGCGGCGCGCATATCAACGGGGTAGCTTGGGCGCCTGATTTGGGAGAGAAGGCATGAGTAACGAGGGGAGCCGCACGGTGAAGATGGGGCGGATTGCCCGGCGGATAAAGCCACTGGCTGCGATGACAGTGCTCTGCGCCGCAACGGCAGGCATTGCACAAATGTCAGTTCCCGCAGGCCTGACTATCGGTTCGATGAGCCGTGTCTCCCCGCTGCTCAAGGCCGAGCGCACGCATGAAAATTTTGAACCCGCGCTGGTTTTCCCAGAGCAGAACCGGGCTGCTGCGGCCAAATTGCAGGCCTTGCGCAAACGCACTGGCAAGCCGCCGAATATCCTTATTCTGGTGGTTGATGATCTGGGGTACGGAGATGTCGGCGCCTATGGTGGTGGTGAAGCCCTTGGTTCTCCAACCCCCCATATTGATCGGCTTGCCCATGAAGGGTTAAAGCTGACTTCGGCCTATGCCCAGCCCAGTTGCACGCCAACCCGTGCCGCGCTTAACACCGGTCGTCTGCCAGTCCGCAATGGCTTGCTGCGCCCCTCATTACTGAATGATACGGCGGATATTTCGTCTGAAATTCTGGCGGCCAAACTTTTGTCGCAAAATGGTTATGTCACCGGCCTTTCGGGCAAATGGCATCTTGGCGAAAAAGAAGGTTCGCGCCCTTGGCAGGTTGGTTTCGATGAATTTGAGGGTTTCTTGGGGGTTATGAACGCCTATCAAGAAGAACACCCGTTTGCCGCGGATGTCGCCAATGATCCGGAATTGCTGGAAGAACTGCATTCTATGCCAGGAAGCCGCGATTTGTGGCGGGCAACCAAGACCGGCGGTGGCAAGTCCATCGGTAAGATCAACTGGCAGAACAGCCGCGATCTGGATCAGAAATTTGCCGATTTCTCTGAAGATTTCATCCGGCGTGCGGTAAAGCAAGGCAAGCCGTTTTACCTCAGCCACAACTTTGCCAAGGTGCATTACTTCAATAACCCTTCGCACAAATTTGTCGGACGCTCGGCAACCAAAGACGTTTACCGGGATAGCGTTATCGAAGTGGACGACATTGTCGGCCGCCTGACCGCCTTGCTCGAAGAGCTGAAAATTGCCGATAACACGGTGGTTTTCTTCACATCAGACAATGGCCCCGAAGAGGACAGCTATCCCGAAACCGGAGTTACGCCGTTCCGAGGAGCCAAAGGCACAACACTCGAAGGTGGGGTGCGGGTACCCGGGATTTTCTGGTGGCCGGGCATGGTCAAGGGCGGTCGGGTGTCTGACGGCCTGTTCGACTTGACGGATATGTTTAACACCAGCCTAAGCCTTGCCGGGATTGATACGGCCAAGGCCATTCCCGCTGATCGCTATATTGATGGGATCGACCAAACCAGCTTCTTGTTGGCAGACAACGGCCAATCTGATCGCGAGGCCGTGTTCTTCTATAACATGGATATGTTTGTTGGAGCGCGCTGGCGTTATTACAAGCTGGTCTCGTCCGAAGTGCAGGTGGGCAGCGGCAATGTGCGCGATTTGGGTGGGCTGGATAATGCCCAGACCATCATTCCGACCAATGGGTTCATGTATAACCTTTATACCGATCCCAAAGAGCGGCGCTCAGAGATGATCGCCAAATCATGGGTGCCTTCTTACGCCTTGGGTCCGCTGTTATCCGTGCACGGAGCAAGCTTGCGTAAGTATCCGCCCAAAGTACTTGTCCGCGTCCGGTGAGGGTTTGGCTGCCCTTGGTCTGCTTGCTGGCAAGCTGCCACCGCGCTGCGCCGGAGGAGGTGTTGATTGCTGGCGGAACTGTGGTTCTGGGCAATGACGCGAGCTATCCAGAAGAGCAGCGCGGGCCGCCTGTCAGGGTTGGTCGCTTCGCAATCGACACCCACGAAGTGACAAACGCCCAATATGCGCAATTCGTCAGTGCCACCGGCTATGTAACAGAGGCAGAGCGCGGCTTTTTCGGGCGGGCTGATATTCCCAAGGAACAGCAGCAGCCCGGATCGGCTGTCTTTGTCATGCCAGGCCAAGGCATCGAGCCGGGATGGCGATTTATGCCGGGGGCAAACTGGCGCCACCCCGAAGGTCCGGGAAGCACCATCGAAGGGCATGATCGCGATCCCGTGGTTCAGATAACTTTTGCCGATGCCATGGCCTATGCGCATTGGAAGGGACGCGATCTGCCGACCGAGGCCGAATGGGAATTTGCCGCCGCCGATAGTGATCAGCTTCCGGGGCGTGAGCGGCCGCTGCGCGATGGCAAGCCATCGGGGAACAATTGGGATGGCGTTTTCCCAAGGATCAACACCGGGGCTGATGGCTTTGTTGGCAGAGCGCCGGTTGGCAGCTTCCCGCCAGATCGCCGCGGGCTATATGATATGACCGGCAATGTCTGGGAGCTCACCCGCAGTCCGTGGACTCAGAACCACAGCGCTAATGCGCCGCACTTTGCCGGGGCCCATGTGATCAAGGGTGGCTCATTCCTCTGTGCGGACAATTACTGCGCCCGCTATCGCCCGCAATCGCGCCAGGAACAGGAAATCGAATTGGGCACCAATCACATTGGCTTTCGCACCGTCCGCCGGATTGCTGCGGCTAGCGCAGAAAATGCAGCCCAAAAAACGGCACTCCGATAAGAAAGAGCCAGCCCAACCGGCCCCAGAACGCGAGCTTAGGGTTTTGGTGGTTCCACAGGCCCAGCGCGCCAGCGGCCCCGATAGCCCCCGCACCGGGAACCCAGAAACCTGATAGGCCAACAAATCCGATCAGCGCCATCAGGCGGATGGCGCCACCTTGGCGGTCTTTGGCAATCGGTTGCTTCAATCCGGAAAAGCCAGACAGGCCGATAAGACCAATCAGACCAGCCCATGGTGCTAAACTCTCAAGCATGACTTCTCCCCTTTGATCTTTTACGCCTGCCGGGTCAGATACGGTCTGCGCTCTGCCCATGGTGCGGCACGTTCAAGCTGGCCAGCGAGGCGGAACAACAGGTCTTCCTGCCCGTAGCGCCCCAGAAATTGGACCCCAATTGGCAAGCCACCGCGCGACATGGCAAGTGGAACCGACATTCCTGGTTGGCCCATCATATTGGCTA
>JBEGLE010000217.1:0-4359 GCA_041183725.1 Pseudomonadota bacterium
ATTATAGAGTGCTTTTCAGAAAAAAGAATGCCCGGCACACAGGGTTGTGCGCCGGGCCATTGCTTTTCTGTGTTGCACCGCTGGATTAGCGGCGATCGCCCAAAAAGCTTAGCAGAAATTGGAACATATTAATGAAATCGAGATAGAGCGTCAGCGCACCCATCACCACGACTTTGCCCTGCATATCGCTGCCAGCTACCTGCGCATACATCAGCTTCAGACGCTGGGTATCATAGGCGGTTAGACCCGCGAAGATCAGCACGCCGAGCATGCTAATTGCCAGAGACAAGCCCGGCATCGGCCAGAACATGTTGATCAGCATGGCTACCAGCAGGCCAATCACGCCCATCGACAGGAAGGTGCCCATTGCTGACAGGTCTTTCTTGGTGGTGTAACCAACCAGACTAAGTCCCGCGAAAGAGGCTGCCGTAGCAAAGAACGTCGCGGCGATCGAAGGGCCGGTGTAAACCACAAAGATCGCTGACATCGACAGGCCCATGAGCACGCTGAAAGCCCAGAAGAGCATTTGCAGCGTAGACGTGCGCATGCGCTGCATGCCCATGCCCATGGCAAAGACGATACCCAGAGGGGCCAGCATCACAACCCAGCGCAGCGGCGTGCCAAACAGGGCTTGGGTGAGGCCAGAACTGGCGCTGAGCAGGGCAACAAGCCCTGAAAGCAGCACGCCGCTGGCCATATAGTTATAAATCGACAGCATATAGCGGCGCAAACCCATGTCATAGGTTGCGGCCTGCCCTTGGGTGCGGCCGTTGAAACTGCCCGGCGCGCCGAAGTCCGTCCGTGTGGACTGGGGTTCGTTCCAGTTTGCCATTTTGCCAAAAACTCCGTCTCCGGCCGTTGGAATAACGCCGGTGAAAACAATATCGGCGCTCTCTGGGCGGGATTCAAGGAAAACCGGACAAAGGGCCTGTCGTAAAATGTAACAGAGGATGATTACCCCGCTGAACGGGCCTCTTCCGCCATTTCGGCGCTGCGATCCCGCGCCGCGCGCAAGGTGGCCTCCATCAGACGGGCCATGGCACCATCGGCATCAAGGACATCCAACCCCTTTTGCGTCGTGCCGCCCGGACTGGCGACCCGGCGGGCCAGTTCACCCGGCGAAACCGGCGCTTGTGCGGCCAAGGCTGCGGCCCCTTCAACCATGCTCACCGCCAAGCGATCCGCCTGTTCGCGCGGCAAGCCGAGCGCCGTTGCCCCCAGCGCCAAGCTATCAATCATGCGATAGACAAAGGCCGGGCCTGATCCCGCCAACGCGGTCACCAGATCCATCAGGCTTTCGTTTGCCAGCCACTCGCCTTGGCCAAGCGGCGCCACCAAGTAATCAACCAAGGTCTGCTGCGCCTGATCAACCGCCCCCACCAAAGCGACCGGTGACTTACCCAGCGCCGCGGCCAAATTGGGCATAACCCGCACAACGGCACCGGCATTGGGCAATCGACGGCGAAGGGTTGCCAGATCGACCCCAGCCAAAATCGAGAGAACCACGGTGCCCTTGCTGGCCAACGGCGCAATCGTAGGGGCTACTTCCGCCAATTGCTGCGGTTTGAAGCCCAACAGGATCGCATCAAATGCGGCATCTGCGGCGGGCAATTCGCGCACAAGGATTACACCCGGAGGGGCTGCGGCCAAGAAGGGATCAACCACCGTAAACGTTTCCGGCGCAATACCGCCAGCCAGCCAGCCAGCCAGCATGGCCCCACCCATATTTCCGCAACCGATAATCAGAATGTTCACGCCGGCCTCCCTGTATCGCCTGTCGCTTGCGGGAGGCGAAAGGTGGCGTCAAGTCTGCTTAGGCTTCGCCCGCCGCATCGACCAAGGCACTGGCCAAGGCTTCGGTCGGGCTCTTGTCGCCCCACAGGATGAATTGGAAGGCCGGATAGAAGCGATCACATTCATCAATTGCGGCCTCAACCGCTATCTGCGCTTGGGCCAGACTCAGCAGGCCATCATCACCCAGCAGAATAGCGTGGCGATAGAGCAGGACCATGCCATTCGACCAAACATCGAAGTGGCCCAGCCACATTTGCTCATTCACTAGCGAGAGCACTTCGAACATCGGTGCCCGCTTATCTTCGGTGATGCGGATATCGGGCAGACAGATCAGTTGCAAAACATGGTCTTCAGCCCGCCAGATGCCGCGCACCTGATAGGTGGCCCAGCTTCCCTGTACCTCGGCGGTGATTTCGTCTTCACTGGGAAAATCATAGGCCCAGCCGCGCGCCTCGCACAACGAGGCCAGCATTTCGACCGGAGCGCAATCCTCCTCGCGGCCCATCATCATCTGCCCTGCCCTCAACGGATTTGCTCCCGGTTCCTATGCAGGGTGGAATGCGGCGGCAGGCGGCGGCGCACAATGCGGGACTTGCGAAGGGCTGCGCATAACTCGACAAGCCTGTTCACACACTGTGGAAATCTATTCCCACACAGGCAAATCTGATCATTTACCGCCGAGCGGATCAACCACTTGCCCAGCCGGGCTGGTCCACAAGAAAGCATCCAAACCAGCGCGTTTCAGTTTGGTAACAAAGCCTTCCGCTGCCGATTCGCTGGCAAACGGTCCGGTGAGCAGGCGGTTGGTGCGGCCCCATTCAGTAACCGAGGCGGTTTTACCGCGCAGCAATTCGGGATTGTCCTTTACCAAGCCGCGCCAGGTAAAGCCCAGCGCCGCCTTGTTCCGGCCAACGCCCACTTCCACCCATATCCGGCTGGGATAGACGGGCTTGGGTGGCACCGACGGCTTGGGCCGGGTGGGCGCGATCTTGCGCAAATCGACGGCCCCAGACGCTGGCAAAGCTGCGGGCTGGGGCGGCGCCAAATCGCCAAAGGCATCGGCAAAACTGGGCGGACGCGCCGGTTCTGCGCGCGGCGCAGGAGCGGGCGCGGCAGGGCTTGCCACAGCGGGTGCAGGGACCGGAATAGCCTGAGCCACCGGCGCGGGCTTGTTCATCTGCCCCAGATCAAACTGGGTGCTGGCTATGCCGCTGCCTGAAGGGCTGGCCTGGACTGGCGCAGACGATACTGGCGCAGACGATACTGGCGCAGGCGCAGGCGTAATGGGAACCGGTAGCGGAGCCGGTTTTGCAATCGCGACCGCCGGCGGGGCAATGGGCGCTACTACCGCTGTCGGGGTCTCGCTCTGCTCACGGCGCGGCTGGAGATCAGGCGGGGCGATGCGTGCGGGCGGCGCGGCGGCCAATTCAACGGGTGCCGCGGCGGGCTTATCTTTGCCTTTATCCTTACCCTTATGCCCCTTGGCCCCTAAGGGTTCTCCCACTGGGGTCAATGCCGCATCGGCGCTAACGACATGCGCTGGCGGCGCAAATCGGATCACGCGGGGATCATCACGGCCAATGTCGGCCGCACGGGGGAAATGACCAAAATTTGCCGCAGCAGCCTGCTGCGCCTTCGTAAGCCGGGGCATATAGCGCAGATAGGGCGCGATCCCTTGGGCCAAGCTGGGCGGCATGGTCTGATTGGCAATGGCCACCGCATCTTCAGTCCGCCCAGCTATCGCCAAGGCAAAGGCATGGGTGCGCTGGGCAGGCTTATCCCCCCGCGCGAGCAGCGGCGCGAGGGTGCTTTCCATCCCAGCACGATCGCCAGCAATCGCTTGGCTCAGCGCCAAACGCCGGGTCACTTCATCGTTCGGCCCAGTGGCGAGAACCATAGTGTAATATTTTTGCGCCGTCGCGTTATCGCCCACCAAATCATAGGCAAGTCCACGCTCAGCATTCAGGCGCGGGTCGATACCGCCTGCCGCCTCGGCATCCGCAAACAAGGGGATGGCATCATAGGGGTTGCCGCTGTGGACCAAGGCCCCAGCAAGCCCAGCGCGTGACTGCGGACTGTTCGGCTGGATTTGATCCGCGCGGGCAAAAAAGCCGACCGCAGCATCCACATCACCCAGTTCCAAGGCGGCGTTGCCGGCATCGATCAGGGCGCTGATATCACGGGGATCTTTGCCCAGCTTAGCCAAGGCTTGGTTCAAGGCTGGATTGCCTTTAGCGCCAGCGGGCTGCCCCGAAGGCTGGGCCATCGGCCCTTGCTGCGCCAGCGCCGGACAGGCCGCAACCACCAGCAAAACAGATCCAATAAGAGGGCGTAAGGTGGGACGCATAGGGCCCTTCTTAATCGTAAGTGACAATGGCCGCCACCGGAATAGTCCGAAAATGGCGGCCATGTCCTCTGGCCTGCAACCGATTAACCCCAGCAAAACGCGGCATGCTGCAAGGCCCGCTGGTTCGTGCTTGGCTTACTGGTTGTTTTGCCGCCCCAAAAAGCGCGGGATCGAAATGGCAGCACCGCCATCGGGATCATCATCGCCATCATCGGCAG
>JBEGLE010000218.1:0-9060 GCA_041183725.1 Pseudomonadota bacterium
TCATTGTGGCCTTCGATATCGGCCTTCTGTGCGAAATAGAGATAGCGGCGATTGGCTTGGCTTTCGCCTGCAAATGCGGCCTTCAGGTTGGCTTCGGTCTGTGTACCCTTAAGTCCCATGACAAATTCCTCTCAATGGGGGTGAATAGCCACACAACAATGCGCCGTGCCACCACGAAAGGGAAGGAGGATTTTCCGAACGGGTTGATCGACAAAAGCGATCAAAGATCTGCGAAACATTCGCAAAAACCGATTGCGTGTGGTGCCCCTGGCCAGACTCGAACTGGCACGGATCTCTCCATCCGATTTTGAGTCGGACGCGTCTACCATTCCACCACAGGGGCACTGCGATCGGTCGGGGCGGCTTAGCCGCGCCGCCGCCCGCTTTCAAGCGTTGATCGCAAGATAAAACTCAGGCTTCGCGCAAAGATTGCGCCAAGATCTTGTGAAGACGCGAATGAAGGGCATCGTTGCCAGCCAAAATCTGGGTATCACAGACCGGCTGCGACACGCCGCGCCAATCGGTGACAAAGCCACCAGCCTCGCGCACTAACAGGCACCCTGCGGCCGTATCCCAAGGCTTAAGCCCGCTTTCCCAGAAGCCCTCATAGCGGCCAGCAGCCACCCACGCCAAATCGAGCGAAGCCGCGCCAAAACGGCGAATACCCGCAATTTGCGGCGCCAGAGCGCCATAAATCTTGGCCCATTCCGCTGGATTACCATCGCCAGCAAAGGGAATGCCAGTGGCAATCAGGCTTTCATCCAGATGGCGGCGAGCAGAAACGCGCAAGCGGCGATCCTGCAACCAAGCCCCACGGGTCTTTTCCGCCCAAAAACTCTGGTCGGTTACCGGCTGATAGATCAGGCTGGCGAACACCTCGCCCCAACCCTTGCCATCAGGGGTCGGATCCTGCGCCGCGATCGAAATCGCGAAGTGCGGAATGCCGTGGAGAAAGTTTGAGGTGCCATCAAGCGGATCGATGATGAAGCGCGGCTTGCCGGGTTCGCCGGGCAGTTCGCCCCCTTCTTCCATCAAAAAGCCCCAGCCGGGACGCGCCGCGCTCAGTTCGTCCCAAAGCGTACGCTCTGACATCTGATCGGCCTTGGAGACGAAATCGGCTGGTCCCTTGCGGCTGACTTGGAGGTGCTCGACCTCGCCGAAATCGCGCCGCAAACGCTGCCCCGCCTTGCGGGCAGCCTTTTCCATTACGCGAATGAGGCCGGAAATTGCTGACATGGGCTGATCAATCCGCCTTGCGTACGTATTCGCGGTCATAAACCGCAACGACAATCCGCGTGCCGCTTTCGATATGCGGCGGAACCATGACGCGCACGCCATTGTCAAGGATAGCGGGCTTAAAGCTGGAGGAGGCTGTTTGCCCCTTCACCACGGCATCAGCCTCAACAATCGTGGCTTCAACCTGTTCGGGCAATTGCACACTGATCGGGCGCTCGTCATACATCTCGAGCAGCACAGTCATGCCATCCTGCAAGAACGCAGCAGCATCGCCGAGAAGATCGGATGGCAGCGTGATCTGATCGTAATTTTCAACGTCCATGAACACCAGATCATCACCTTCAGCATAAAGAAACTGAAAGTCTTTGGTATCCAACCGCACGCGCTCTACCGTGTCGGCGCTGCGAAAGCGCACGTTGGTCTTGCGGCCATCAATGAGGTTTTTCATCTCAACCTGCATGAAGGCGCCGCCCTTACCGGGCTGGGTGTGCTGGGTCTTGGCGACCTTCCAGATGCCTTTTTCGTATTCCAGAATGTTGCCGGGACGGATGTCCACGCCACTGATCTTCGCCATGGGGAGCCTCTGAGGATGAGAAAGAACCGGAGAACCGGAGTAGGCGCGCCCTTAGCCTGTGTCGGCGCTGGCGGCAAGCGCAGGAGTTAACCGCCTCTTGGCGGCAAGGTTCTCTGCGTGCTAATCGTCCTTATCCAAATGGGGAATGAATGGTGCGCCTGATTATTTTCGCCTTGCTGGCAGCGGCTACCCCTGCCCTTATCACGCCCGTTCACGCGGCACCGGGCGGGGTAATCGCCACTTTGCCCCTGGGTGATTTTGTTTGCGAACTGCCCGGCAATGCCGAAGGTCCCGTGGGCTTACGCATGCCCGCCAGCGATTTCACCGTGCTTAATGCTTCAAGCTATCGCACGTCATCTGGCCAAGGCACTTACCTGCTAACCGGCGATCGCTTGGTGATGACAGCAGGTCCGCTGCGCGGCAGCCAATACCGTGCGATATCGCCCAAGTTCCTTCGCCGGTTGGATGGCAACAGCCAAGACACCCGCCTGCGCTGCATTTTGCGTATGGCCAACAATGATCACGGCAAGGCGAAGCCGCGCTAGATCTCGCGGCGCTTTTCGGCCAAAACTTCGGCAAAGGCGCGCACAACCGCCACTTCATCACCGTTCCACACAGCACCGGACACAGCGATAAAATCGGCACCGGCATCAACCAGCGGACGGCAATTGTCCGGCGTGATTCCCCCAATCGCCACACAGGGCAGCTCAAAGATCGATTGCCACCATGTGAGCGTATCAAGCGTGGCTACCTTTTCCACTTGCTTGGTCGTGCTGGGGAAAAAGGCACCAAAGGCGACATAGTCAGCCCCATCCTCACCGGCCTGCATAGCAAAATGGCGGCTATCTTGGCAGGTCACACCAATCTGGGCATCGCGTCCTAACCGTTCGCGGGCATCCTGCACCGCGCCGTCATCTTGACCAAGATGAACCCCATCAGCACCAAGCCGCTTGGCGAGACTGATCGAATCGTTAACAATAAAGGCCACCTCGCGCTCGGCGCAGATCGCCTGCAAAGGCTCTGCCAGCGCGGCAGCCTCATGTTCGTCCTTGTCCTTTACCCGGAACTGGAACGCGGCGACTGGGCCGGCATCTAGCGCACGGGCCAAGCGATCCGGAAAGTCGCCCGAAACATCGAGCGGAGAAATTAAATAGAGTTGGCAAGGTTTCATGCCGCACGCTCTAGCCTGATGCAGCGCAGAGGCCAAGCGTTCAGGCAACAGGACTAATCTGTGCCCCAAAGGTCAACCGCCGGGTCAGGTTTCCCTGCCCGGCGGCCTCCTCTCCAACTCGCAATCGGAAGATAAGTTAGGCAGCGACCTTTTGGGTCGAGCCTTTATGAATATCGGCAATGGCACTGCCCAAGGCACTATCGAATTCGGCATCGCTCATCTGCGCGCGCAGGTCTTCAAGCAGCGCACGGCTGAAGCTGGCGATAATGCCGCGGTTCTTTGACAGTTCCACACAAGCCTCAGGCCGCTTGTAACCGCCCGACAGCGCGACAACGCGCAGCACCTTGGGGTGATCAACCAGCGCATCAAACGTACCCGGCACCACCGGCAAGCTCAGCTTAAGCATAACCTGCGTGCCTTCCGGTAGAGCATCCAGATTCTTAAGAATTTCGGCCAGCATGATCGTGTCGCACTGGGCACGGGTTTCGCTCTTAATGTTAATTTCCGGCTCAAGCATCGGCATCATGCCGTGCGCCAAAACCTGATTGCCAATGGCAAATTGCTGGGCAACCACGGCAGCGATACCTTCGGCATTGGCCGAATTGATCACCGAACGTTCTTTGGTGCCATAGACACCCAAAGCCTTTGCCTTGGCAAGCAAAGCATCAAGTTCCGGCATCGGCTTCATCATCTGAACGCCGTTCACCTCGTCCTCAAGCCCCTTGTCGATCTTGATGAAGGGCACAACGCCCTTGGCAATCAAGGCCGCGGGAGTCGGAACACCATCAACCGCGCCGTCCATGGTCCGTTCAAACAGGATCGCGCCGATCACCTTTTCGCCGGTAAAAGCGGCAGAGCGAATAATGCGGCTGCGCATGTCATGGATCAGACCATACATTTCCGCTTCCGTGCTCCATGCACTGTCAGCGACGCCATAACCGGCCAAGGCTTTGGGGGTCGAACCACCAGACTGATCAAGCGCTGCAATAAAGCCATTTCCTGCGGCCATCTTAGCGGTCATGTCAGCGGTGTTCATCGGGTCTTGATCCTTAAGATGCATACGTATGTGATTCTGTGGGGCCTTAGCCTTGGTAGAGCCTAGGGGCAATCCGCTATGTGCTGGCGGCTTAGACCAAAAGCGCAGCCACGCCGGGTAGTTCCTTACCTTCCATCCATTCGAGGAAAGCCCCGCCTGCGGTAGAGACATAGGAGAAGTCTGCCGCGACCCCGGCATGGTTCAGGGCGGCAACGGTATCCCCGCCGCCCGCAACCGAAACCAACGAACCATCTTTGGTCAGGGCTGCGGCCGTGCGGGCCAGCGCCACTGTGGCCGCATCAAAAGGCTCGGTTTCAAAAGCGCCCAAGGGGCCGTTCCACACCAGTGTACGGCACGTTTTCAATACATCGCCCAGTGCCTCGACCGCTTGCGGACCAACGTCCAATATCATTTCATCAGCCGCCACTTCATGCACATTGCAGGTGCGCAGGCTGGCTGGGTTGGCAGCGAATTCCTTGGCCACCACCACGTCATAGGGCAGGTGGACTGTGCAGCCACCGGCATCCGCTGCGGCCAAAATTTCACGCACGGTGCCAGCAAGATCGTGCTCGCACAGCGATTTGCCAACATCAACATCGTTGGCCGCCAAGAACGTATTAGCCATGCCGCCGCCGATGATCAGATGATCAACCTGGCCCACAAGATGCTTCAACACATCCAGTTTCGATGAAACTTTGGCCCCGCCAACCACCGCCGCAACCGGACGATCAGGCTTGCCAAGCGCCTTTTCCAAGGCTTCCAGCTCTGCCTGCATGGCGCGGCCAGCATAGGCTGGCAGCACATGGGCCAAGCCTTCGGTTGTCGCATGGGCGCGGTGAGCGGCAGAAAAGGCATCGTTCACATAGAAATCAGCGTTGGCGGCAATCGCTTTCACCAAATCGGGATCGTTCTTTTCCTCGCCCTTCCAGAACCGCGTGTTTTCCAGAATAGCGATGCCGCCATTGCCCAGAATACCCACCGCTTGGGCGACGACATCCCCAGCGATTTCAGGCACGAACATCACTTCACGGCCCAGAACACGCTCAACCGCACTCACCACCATCGACAGTGATTGGGTAGAAACGCGTTCTCCTTTGGGACGGCCAAAGTGCGCCATCAGCAGCACCTTGGCGCCCTTGTCAGCCAATTCCAAAATCGTCGGCAGAGCCGAGCGCACGCGCGTATCATCGGTAACCGCGCCATCCTGCATCGGCAGGTTGAAATCAACGCGGACCAGAGCAACCTTGCCGGTCACATTACCAAGATCATCGAGCGTGCGGAATTGGGTCATGGAGTATCCTTAAGCCCCCTCTCCCATTTACGGAAAGAGGGGGCCATTGATTAGATCAGCTTGGCAATAACACCAGCGGTGTCGACCATGCGGTTCGAGAAGCCCCATTCGTTATCGTACCAAGACAGAACACGAACCAGCTTGCCGTCAATTACCGAGGTTTCCAGGCTGTCGATGGTCGAGCTGTGCGCATCATGGTTATAATCGATCGAAACCAGCGGTTCGTTCGAGAAGCCAAGAACACCCTTCATCGGGCCATCAGCCGCGGCCTTGAGCAGAGCGTTAACTTCATCAACCGTAGTATCGCGCTTGGGCGTGAAGGTCAGGTCAACCACCGACACATTCGGGGTCGGCACGCGGATGGCCGAACCATCGAGCTTGCCCTTCAGTTCAGGCAGCACTTCACCCACCGCGCGCGCCGCGCCAGTGGTGGTCGGGATCATCGACATGGCCGCAGCGCGCGAACGGCGCGGATCTTCGTGGATTTGGTCAAGGATCTTCTGATCGTTGGTATAGGCGTGGATCGTGGTCATCAGGCCACGTTCAATGCCGATGGCATCGTTCAGCACCTTGGCAAACGGCGCCAGGCAGTTTGTGGTGCACGAAGCGTTGGACACGATTGTGTGATCGGCGGTCAGATTTCCGTGGTTCACGCCATAAACAACGGTGATGTCCACTTCTTTGGCCGGGGCCGAGATCAACACGCGCTTGGCACCAGCATCCAAATGCTTTTGACCGCCAGCACGGCTCGTGAAGAAACCGGTGCATTCCAAAGCAATGTCCACACCGTTGGCAGCATGGGGAAGATTGGCGGGATCACGTTCGGCGGTTACCTGAATCCGCTTGCCGTTGATGATCAGATCGTTGCCATCAACTTCGACCGTGCCGGCAAAGGCACCGTGAACGCTGTCACGCTTAAACAGCAGGGCATTGGCCTTGGCATCAGCCAGATCGTTGATTGAAACCAGTTCAAGATCGTGATCCGTCCGCTCAAGAATTGCGCGGGCCACATTGCGGCCGATACGCCCGAAACCATTGATTGCAACCTTGGTCGCCATATTCTTAACTCCTGTTAAATGCTCAGTTTAGCAGTGATTTGCGGGACGATCTTTGCAGCCGTAAGGCCGAAATGATCGTAGAGAACGTCAGCCGGCGCCGAAGCACCGAAAGTATCAATACCGAAACGCAAACCTTCAAGGCCGGTAATTGCTTCCCAACCATGGGTCACGCCCGCCTCGATCGAAACGCGCAACACACCATGCGGCAGCAGATCGGCTTGATAACCGGAATCTTGCGCCGCGAACAGTTCCCAGCACGGCATCGAGACGACATCCGCGCCGATCCCTGCCGCTTCCAGCGCATCGCGGACTTCACAGGCCAGCGACACTTCCGAACCGGTAGCGACCAGCACCACTTGGCGCGCATGCTGCGCTGCCTTCAGGCGGTAAGCGCCCTTGGCTGAACGGTTGCCCGCCTTGGTCCACGCCGCATCGCCTTCGCCGCGCAGTTGCGGCAGGTTCTGGCGCGACAGGGCAAGCACGGAAGGTGTACCGCTGGATTCCAGCGCCAAGGCCCAGCATTCCGCCGTTTCGATGACATCGGCGGGACGGTATACATTAAGGTTCGGGATCAGGCGCATCGACATGATATGTTCAACCGGCTGATGGGTTGGGCCATCTTCGCCCAGACCAATCGAATCGTGGGTCAGAACATAAACAACCTGCGCGTGCTGCAAGGCCGACATACGGATCGCGTTGCGGCAATAGTCAGAGAACACCAAGAAGGTACCGCCATAGGGCACAACACCGCCGTGCAGCGCCATGCCGTTCATCGCCGCGGCCATGCCGAATTCGCGGATGCCGTAGTAAACGTGCCGGCCACCATAGTTATCCGCACCAAATGGCGGCGTGAACTTGGTTCGGGTCAGGTTCGATCCGGTAAGATCGGCCGAACCGCCGACCAGTTGCGGCAAGTGCTCAGTCAGCGGCCCCAGCGCCATTTCTGATGCCTTGCGTGATGCAACCTTTTGCGGGTTGGCGGCCAGATCAGCAATATAAGGCGCAAGCGCTGATGAAGCGTGATCTGCGGTGCCAGCCAAGCGGCTTTCAAAATCACTGCGCTGACTGGAAGCGGCAAGCCGGGCTTCCCAACTACCACGCGCCTCTGCGCCCTTGGCACCCAAAGAACGCCAATCCGCCGCAATCGCAGCCGGGATTTCAAACGGCGCAGAGGTCCAGCCAAGGTATTCGCGCGCAGCGGCGATTTCATCGGCACCCAGCGGCGCGCCATGCACATTATGGCCGCCTTGCTTATTGGGGGCGCCCTTGCCGATCACCGTGCGGCACGCAACCAAGGACGGACGATCGGTTACGCCAGCAGCTTCGGCCAAGGCCCGTTCAATGTCGGCAAAATCGTGACCATCGCACGCCGTGACGTGCCAGCCCGATGCGACATAACGCGCCGCAATATCTTCGCTGGTTGAAAGGTCGGTATCACCATCAATGGTGATCCGGTTGTCGTCCCACAGCACATTCAGACGGCCCAGCTTGTGGTGCCCTGCCAGGCCAACCGCTTCGTGGTTGATGCCTTCCATCAAACAGCCATCACCCGCGATCACCCAGGTGCGGTGATCAACCAGATCATCGCCAAAACCGGCGTTAAGGTGGCGTTCGGCCATAGCCATGCCCACGGCCATCGCCAGCCCCTGCCCCAGCGGCCCGGTGGTGCATTCCACCCCCGGCACTTCGGCATTTTCCGGGTGACCGGCGCAAACGCTGCCCAACTGGCGAAAATTGCGAATGTCTTGGATCGTCGGCTGGGCGTAGCCAGTCAAGTGAAGCAGCGAATAGATCAGCATCGAGCCGTGCCCTGCTGACAGGACAAAGCGATCACGATCAGGCCATTGCGGCGCGGCGGGATCAAAGCGAAGAAACTTGGCGTAAAGCACCGTGGCCACATCAGCCATGCCCATCGGCATGCCGGGGTGGCCGCTATTGGCTGCCTGAACGGCATCCATCGACAGGGCGCGAATAGCGTTGGCCATTTGTCCCAGGCGGGAGGAATCAAGGGTCATGATAATGCAGCCTCCGGCGTAGCCACGAAAACAGGGCGATTCGGGATAGCGGCCTCTTTGCGGCAAGGCCGCGCTCCGTCAAGTTTGGTGGGGAACAAAAGACGCCATGACGCTTCCCGTTAGCGCGTTTTTCGGTTAGCCCTGAGGCTATGACTTCGGACAGAGTAAATCAGGCATTGGCGCGGATCGAAGCCGCAGCATCACGAATCACCGCCGCCGCCGCGCAAGAATCCCGCAGCAAGGCGGAACTCGCCAGCCGCCACGAAGCCCTGCGTCAGGCCGTAAGCCAATCGCTGGGTGCGCTTGATTCGCTTATTGAAAGCGCCAAGTCATGAGTAATATCAACTTACAGATTGGTGGACGCAGCTTTAAGGTTGCCTGCGCTCCGGGTGAAGAAGATCACATCACCGGTCTTGGCCAGATGATCGATAGCAAGATCGCCAGCATGAACATGGCCGGCCAAACCGAAAGCCGCATGCTTCTGTTCGCAGCCCTGTTGCTGGCCGATGAAGTTCATGAAGTAAAACATCGCCGCGCTGATGGCTCTGCCCCGCCGCCGCCTCAACCCGATCCAGCAATCGCCGCCGCTTTGGCTGAAAAGCTAGAAACAATTGCCAGCGCGCTCGAAAAATGTGCGCTTTCGCTTGAGGGTTGAGACCAAGCGCCCTAAGTATGGCCC
>JBEGLE010000219.1:0-10959 GCA_041183725.1 Pseudomonadota bacterium
GGTCAGCACTGTGCCGTCGCGCAGCACCACATCGCAATCGACCAAGATATCCTTCACCTCGCCGCCATAGGCGCCACCGTTCATCCGGACAAAGCCGCCGACTGTGCCGGGGATCGACCGCAGGAATTCCAATCCGGCTATGCCATTATCGCGCGCGGTGGACGATACCAGAATGCCCGATGCCCCGCCGCCGCATTCCAAGGTCAGATCATCGCGCTTGGTCACTGCGGCAAAAGCCTTGCCCAGCCGCACGACCACGCCCGGCACACCGCCATCGCGGACAATCATGTTCGATCCCAGCCCCAGCGCCATCACGGGCAAGGCCGGATCACATCCACGCAGGAAGGCTTGCAGATCAGCCAGATCCTTGGGTTCAAACAAATATTGCGCGCTGCCGCCCGCCTTGAACCACACCAGCGGCGCCAGCGGGGCGTCGGGTGTCAGTTTGCCAGCAACCAAAGGCAGCGCCGGTGCCATCATGCCCCCCGATGCTGGCGTATAGCTTCGGCCAAACCGGCGGCCCACTTGGTGATATCCCCTGCCCCAAGGCAGACAACCATATCACCAGACACGGCGCTTTCGGCCAGCACCTGCGCCAGATCATCAGCGCCGCTCACCAAATGCGCTGATCGGTGGCCGCGCGCCTTGATACCTTCAACCAAAACAGCGGAATCAACCCCAGCGATAGGCTGTTCGCCCGCCGGATAGACCGGGGCGGCATAGACCACATCGGCATCGTTAAACGCAGCTTGAAACTCTTCCAGATGATCGCGCAGACGGGTGAAGCGGTGCGGCTGCACCACCGCGACCACACGCCCCTGCCCCACGCCTTCGCGCGCAGCAGCCAGAACGGCGCGGATTTCCACGGGGTGATGGCCATAATCGTCGATGATGGTCACGCCATCAACATCGCCCACTTTGGTGAAGCGGCGCTTGACCCCATCAAACTTGCCAAAGCCGGTGCGGACCAGTTCATCGGTAACGCCCATTTCCACCGCCACAGCCACAGAGGCCAAAGCATTTTGCACATTGTGGCGGCCCGGC
The DNA here is from genome assembly GCA_041183725.1 of Pseudomonadota bacterium. Classification (GTDB taxonomy): domain Bacteria; phylum Pseudomonadota; class Alphaproteobacteria; order Sphingomonadales; family Sphingomonadaceae; genus Novosphingobium. The sequence goes on from JBEGLE010000219.1 coordinate 1,045, forward strand.
ATCGGCAGTTCTATCCCTTCGATGCGCCGCACCGATCCATCACGCTGGCGCAGCACCGCATCAAAGCGATTGCCGCCGGGATAGGGGACCACATTTTCACCGCGCACATCGGCCTGGGCGGAGAAACCATAGGTGATCACCCGGCGATCGCGCACCTTGGGGATAATCGCCTGAACTTCCGGGTGATCGATGCACAGCACCGCCGCGCCATAGAACGGCACGTTCTCGATAAATTCGACGAAGGCTTCCTTCACCCGATCAAAGCTGCCGTAATGATCAAGATGTTCCGGATCGATATTGGTGACCACGGCAATCGTGCCGTCCAGCCGCAGGAACGAGCCATCGCTCTCATCCGCTTCAACCACCATCCAGTCCGACGCACCCAAACGGGCATTCGAGCCATAGGAATTGATGATCCCGCCGTTGATCACGGTGGGATCAACCCCGCCAGCATCCAGCAGCGCTGCAACCATGCTGGTCGTGGTCGTCTTGCCATGGGTGCCAGCCACGGCCACGGTATTTTTCAGCCGCATCAGTTCGGCCAGCATTTCCGCGCGGCGTACCACGGGAATGCGGTGTTCCAAGGCAAAGGCCACTTCGGGATTATCCCGCTTTACCGCGGTTGACGTTACCACCACCGCCGCATCGCCAACATTGCTGGCGGCATGGCCGATAAACACGGTGATCCCGCGCTGGCGCAGACCTTCGACGACATAGCCTTCGGCAATATCCGACCCTTGGACCGAATAGCCCATATTGTTCATCACTTCGGCAATGCCCGACATGCCAATGCCGCCGATGCCCACGAAATGGATCGTGCCGATGTCTGTGCCTACGCCCTTCATTCCGCCTTCTCCTTCGCCAGCATACCTTGGCCCGAAGGCGCGGCGGCTTGGCTGCCAAGCCGGATCACATCCATTAATGGCTCCCCGCCAAAACTTTCAACCAGATCAGCCAGATCAGCAGCGGCATTGGGATAGCCACAGTTCCACGCAGCGTGCGCCGCTTGGCCCAAATTGTCTGGATTTTCAGCCAATGCCTGTATCTGCGCCGCCAGTGCTGCGGCAGTAAAATCACTTTGCGCCATGGCCCGCGCCCCGCCAGCTGCCACAATATCACGGCAATTGGCGCTTTGATGATCATCGGTCGCGATGGGCAGCGGCACCAGAATAGCGGGACGGCCAACAGCGGTCAGTTCGGCGATAGACGAAGCGCCAGCCCGGCCAATGAACAGATGGGTCCCAGCCAAACGATCATCCATATCCTGAAAATAGGTAGCCAGTTCGGCGGCAATGCCATGGCTGGCATAGCTGGCCCGCACCCCTTCGATGTCTTCCGGGCGGCATTGCTGGGTCACCTGCAACCGCACCCGCAAATCGGCTGGCAACAAGGCCAAGCCCGCTGGCACGACATCCGACAGGATGCGCGCCCCTTGGCTGCCGCCGGTTATCAGCACCCGCAGCGGGCCATGCGGGCTAAAGGCAGGATAGGGCTGATCGCGCAGAGCCAAGACCCCGCTGCGTACCGGATTGCCAACCAGATGAACCTTACCCGCCAGCGCTGATGAAAGCCGATCAACCGACGAATAGGCCGTGGCGATGGCATAGGCGCGCTTGGCCAGAAAGCGGTTAACCCGCCCCAAAACCGCGTTTTGTTCATGGATAATACTGGGAATCTTCGCCGCCGTAGCGGCCAGCAAGGCCGGTAGAGCCGGATAGCCACCAAACCCGATCACCGCGCTGGGCTGAAAGCTGGCAAACAGGTCCAGCGCCAGACGCCGCCCTTGCAAGATCGCTTTGCCAGCCTTGATCCAACTCAGCGGATTGCGACCCTGAAGCCGTCCGGCGGGCAGAACATGGGCCGCCAATGCCTCTGGCTTGCCGGGGATTTGCGCCCCGCGGCTGTCGGTGATCAGCGCCACCACATGGCCGCGCCGCAGCAATTCTTCGGCCAGAACAAAGGCCGGGATCAGATGTCCGCCCGTGCCGCCAGCGGCGAGCACATAGTGACGACGCGCGGCGCTCATGCCTGTCCTCCGGCATCACGCAGGCTAAACGGGTCGCGGTTCAGGAACGGATTGCGCCGGGTGATCGCCAGCAAAAAGCCCACCCCAAGACACAGGGCAATGGTGGATGATCCACCATAGGAGATCAGCGGCAGGGTCATGCCCTTGGATGGGAACAGGCGCAGATTAACCAGAATGTTGATAAAGGCCTGCCCACCCAATTGTGCGGTCAGCCCCGTGGCTGCCAGCACGGTAAACAAATCTTCTTCCTCCATCAGGCGCAGCAAAACGCGGACCACAATGGCGATATAAAGCAGGATAACCACAAGGCAGACCAACAGGCCAAATTCCTCGCCAATCACCGAGAAGATATAGTCGGTATGGGCCTCTGGCAGCGCGAGCTTGCGAATGCCCAGCCACAGCCCCGTTCCGGTCCAGCCACCGGCCGTAATCGTGCGGTGGGCCAGATCCACCTGATCATAGGCCTGTCCGCCACCAATGAAATTATCGATACGATGCCGGGCGTTGTCATAGAGGAAATAGGTGGCAACAATGCCAGCAATCCCGCCTCCGACCAATACGCCGATCCGCTGCACGGGAATGCCTGACAGCAGCACCAAGACAAACCACACCCCGGTAAACAGCACCGTAGAGCCGAAATCAGGCTGGAGCATCAGCAAGGCAGCAACCAGCACCATGAACCCCGTGGTAATCCCCACCACTGGCAAATCGCTATCGCGCACCCGCCACGTCAAAATCCAAGCCAAGCCGATGGCAAAGGCGGGTTTGAGAAATTCAGACGGCTGAAACGAAATGCCCAAATTCAACCAGCGTTTGGACCCGTTTACATTGGTGCCGATCACGGGAACCAGCATCAGGGCCACCAACATGGCCATGCCGAGCATCACGCCAAAACGCCGCGCCGTTTCCTTCGGCAAGGTCGACGTGCCAAACATGGCCAGCAAGCCCAAGGCCAGCCAGCGCAGATGCAAGACAAAGAAATGCAGATCATCCAGCCGCAGCGCAGAGGTTGAAAGCCGCCTGGCGCTGGCTGGTGATGCTGCGGCAACGGCGGCAGCGCCTATGGTGATCAACAACAAGACCAGCAGCAAAAGCACCCGATCAATTTCGCGCCACCAGATTAATGCCTGATGCCGTTTATTGCGGCGTGGGCTGCTTGGCCCAGCGCCCAATGAGGCGCGCGGAACCGAAGGCGGTTGGCTGGCCATCAGTTCGCCTCGTCGGAAAGCAGGGCTTCCACGATCTGGCGAAAGGCCACGCCGCGGGCTTCGTAATCGCGAAACTGGTCAAAACTGGCGCAAGCGGGCGATAGCAGCACCACATCACCCGGTTGAGCGGCAGCGATCGCCTGGCGAATGGCCTCGGCCATCATCTCGCTGCGCTGAACCGGCATGAAGGGCGAAAGCAGATCGGAAAAGTGCGGTCCCGCCTCGCCGATGGTATAGGCAGAGGCAACATTACCGAACCACGGCGCACATTCATCCAGCCGATCCCCCTTGGGCAAACCGCCCAGGATCCAGTGGATGCGGGGATGATCGCTGGGCGGGAAAGCCGCCAAGGCTGGCGCGGTGGAAGCCGGATTGGTCGCCTTGCTATCGTTAATGAACAGAACGCCATTGGCCTCGGCCACGCGCTCCATCCGGTGCGGCAAGCCGCTGTATGTCGCCATGGCGGGGCGCCACTGGCTTTCACGAAGGCCCAGTGCTTCAACAATCGCCACGGCCACCGCCGCGTTCTGCAGATTGTGCGGCCCCTGCAAGGTCGGCCAATCCGCCTGCATAGCCAGCAAACCAGCCCCATCAACACGATGCACCCGATCCGCATCACGGCGCAGTTCTTCGCGGGCGGCAATGGCCAGAGTATCATCATCCCCCATGCCGAACACCGCGTGCTGATCCGGGTTCTGCATGGCAAACAGCCGCGCTTTGGACGCCGCATAGCCCGCAAAGCCATCATAGCGATCAAGATGATCAGGGGTGATGTTCAGCAGCGCAGCCACATCACAGGCCAAGCTTTGGGTAATATCAATCTGATAGCTGGAAAGCTCCAGCACATAGACTCCGCCCGCAGGCAAGGGATCCTGATCCAAGATCGGCAGGCCAATATTGCCCCCCATCCGAACCGGCACCCCTGCGCTTTCAAGCAGATGGTGGACCAGCGACGTGGTGGTGGATTTGCCATTGGTCCCGGTAATCCCGACCACCCGATGGGCAGGCAGATCAGGGCGCGCCAAGGCGAACAGTTCAATATCACCAATCAGCGGCACGCCCTGTTGGGCCGCGGCATCGGCAACCGGATGGTTGTTAATCGGCACACCAGGGGAAACCACCAAGCCAACAAAACCGGATAGATCGGCTACCACCGGATCGGCCAGTTCTACCTGATCGGGAAATTCGCTGACCACACTCTGACGCGGTTCGTCACGGCTATCCCAAGCCATAACGCTTGCCCCACTGCGCACCAGCATCCGCACCGTGGCCAAGCCCGAACGGGCAAGCCCCAACACGGCATAACGCTTGCCGGCAAAGCAGGTGCCAGCCATGGCTGGCGGGGCGGAGGAAGATGTCATCTTAACTTCAGTGTGGAAAGGCCGATCATGGCAAGGATAATCGAGACGATCCAGAAACGGATCACCACGGTCGATTCCTGCCAGCCAAGCTGTTCAAAATGGTGGTGTATCGGGGCCATGCGGAACACCCGTTTGCCGGTTCGTTTATAGACCGCCACCTGAATGATCACCGAAACGGCCTCTAGCACGAAAAGTCCGCCGACAATTGCCAGCACAATTTCGTGATGGGCTGAAACCGCGATAGCACCCAAAGCGCCGCCCAAGGCCAAGCTACCCGTATCGCCCATAAAGACCGCCGCTGGCGGGGCATTAAACCACAGGAAGGCCAGACAGGCCCCCATGATCCCGGCGCACAGGATCGCCAGTTCACCCGCGCGCGGCACGTGGGGAATGCCCAGATAGTGGGCATAGTCGATGCGGCCAGCCAGATAGGCGATAACCGCAAAGGTTCCCGCAGCAATAATCACCGGCATGGTCGCCAAGCCATCCAGTCCATCGGTAAGGTTCACAGCATTGCCCGCGCCTACCATCACCACGGCGGCAAAGACATAATAGAGCGGCCCCAGCGGGATATAGCGGTTGCTCAAGAACGGAATATACAGATTGGTGCTGATCTGACTGACAATGATCCAAGCAGCCACGCCCGCTACCAAAAACTCTAGCCCCAAGCGCATCCGCCCGGAAATGCCCGCCGTGGTGCGTTTGCTGACCTTGTCGTAATCATCCATAAAACCAATCGCGCCAAACCCAACGGTTACGGCCAAACAGGCCCAGACAAACGGGTTGGTCAGATCCATCCACAAGATCATCGAAATGACCAAGGATATCAGGATCATCAAGCCGCCCATGGTTGGCGTTCCGCGCTTGGCGAAATGGGTCTTGGGGCCATCCTCACGGATCGGTTGCCCCTTGCCCTGACGCACGCGCAACATGGAAATGAAGCGCGGGCCAATAACCAAGCCGATTAACAGCGCCGTCATCAAGGCCGCACCCGCGCGAAACGACTGGTAACGGATCACGTTCAGGATCGAGGGGAAATGCAGCCAATCGGCAATGATGTAGAGCATTTGATCCTGACCCTATCCCTTAACTTCGGTAAGCGCCGCGACCACCGCGCCAAGTCCCACCGAATTTGATCCCTTAACAAGCACGGCATCACCGTTCTTAAGCCCCAAGCCAAGCAACAGGCCAAACGCTTCGTCAGGACTTTGGCAATGGGCGAAGGGTACGACCTTGCCAAGCGCCATACCCGCTGATTTCCCCAGTTCGTCGGCCAAACTTTGCATCTCTGTGCCGACCAGAACAGCATAATCAACCTGCGCTGCGCGCAAGGGATCGGCCAGAGCGGCATGGAAAGCGGGACCAAAATCGCCCAATTCCTTCATCGCCCCCAGAACCGCAAAGCGGCGGTTGGCCGAAGTTGCCCCCAATTGCGCCAAAGTGGCCCGCATAGAGGCCGGGTTGGCGTTGTAACTTTCATCGATCAACAGCGCTTCACCGCCGCTTGCCGGGATCGTATGACGCGCCCCGCGCCCTTTCATGCCCGCCATCTCGGCCAGCGCCAGACCGGCCGCCCCCAGATCGCCGCCTGCCGCACGCACCGCAGCCATAACCGCCAGCGAATTGGCTACCCAATGTTCCCCCGGTGCCGAAACAGTATAGCACAAGCGGCTATCCCCCATATCAGCGGTCACCAAGGAACCGCCACCGGGTGCGGCCACGGCATCCAGCAACCGCACATCGGCCTGATCGGAAAAGCCAAAGGACACAACCTTGGCCCCCCGCAATTCCGCTGCTGCGCGCAAACGCCGGTAGTGCGGACTATCCGCTGGGATCACCGCCGTACCACCGGGCTCTAGACCGAGAAAAATCTCGGCCTTGGCATCGGCAATCGCCTCTTCACTGCCCAAGTTTTCGATATGGGCTGGAGCAATGGTGGTGATCACCGCAACGTGCGGGTTCACTTGCGCGGTCAGACCCGCAATTTCACCCGCATGGTTCATGCCCATTTCGAACACACCGAACTGCGAACGCGCCGGCATCCTCGCCAAACTGAGTGGCACGCCAACATGGTTGTTGTAACTCTTTACCGAACGGTGTGCATGGCCGTTGCAACCCCGGTCCAAAGAAGCAAAAATCGCCTCTTTAACCCCGGTCTTGCCCACCGATCCGGTTACCCCGATAATGCGCGCCTCTGTCCGCTGCCGCGACACACGCGCCAGATCTTGCAACGCCTGCGTGGTATCGCGCACCAAGACATGCGGCCCGTTAACCGGCCGATCAACCACGGCAGCAGCAGCCCCTTTGGCAAAGGCGCCATCGACAAATTTATGGCCATCCATCGCCTCGCCAATCATGGCAAAGAACAGATCGCCGGGCTGTACATCGCGGCTATCAATTTCCACGCCCGAGACCTGAAACGCCCCGCTGGCCTTGCCACCGGTGGCTGCGGCAATGGCATCGGCATACCACAGCGCCAGCGGCAGATCGTCACGCGCTTCGGCAGGCCAATCGAGAAGGGCTGCAATAGTCATTGCCCGGCACACTCCCTGGTAACACTCACATCATCAAAGGGCAGAACCCGCATGGCCGCACCGCGCCCGATAATCTGGCCCTGTTCGTGTCCTTTGCCGGCGATCAGCACGATATCATCCCGCCCAGCCTCAGCGATGGCGGCGGCTATAGCCTCTCGGCGATCTGCCACTTCGCGGGCACCCGGCGCACCAGACAGCACCATTCGGCGGATTTCCGCGGGGTCTTCACCGCGCGGATTGTCATCTGTCACAATAGCCAGATCGGCCTGTTCCACGGCAACGCGCCCCATTTCCGGTCGCTTGCCCTGATCGCGATCACCGCCGGCGCCAAAGACCACTATCAGACGGCCCACGACATGCGGACGCAGCGCGGCAATCGCCGCTTCGAGTGCATCGGGGGTATGGGCATAGTCGACATAAACCGGTGCCCCGGCCCGGGTAATCGCCGCACGTTCCAAACGGCCGCGCACAGGCTGCAACCGAGACAGAGCATCAAATGTCGTGGCCGGATCACCGCCTGTGGCAATCACAAGCCCGGCAGAAACCAAGGCATTGGCCGCCTGATAAGCCCCAATCAGCGGCAGGGTGATTTTGCGATTTTGGCCTTGATAGATAATCTCTAACACTTGCCCCAATTGGCCGGGCGTTCGAGAAAGCAATTGCAAGCCTTGGCCTTGCGCCCCCACGGTCAACAGCTGCAAACCGCGCTTTTGGGCATGGTCTATGGCCTGATCAGACCATTCATCGTCAGCCCAGATAACCGCCACGCCATCAGGATCGACCACTTCATCGAATAACCGCATCTTGGCGGTGAAATAGTCAGCCATGCCTTTGTGATAATCGAGATGATCCCGACTGAGATTGGTGAAAGCCCCAGCGCGCACGCGCAAACCTTCGTTGCGATATTGCGAGAGGCCATGGCTCGATGCCTCATAGGCAAGGTGCGATACGCCTTCGCGCGCCAAACCGGTCATATTACCCAGAAACGTCACGATATCCGGAGTGGTCAGCCCGGTAGATACACTTTCATCCGCCGTAGTTACCCCAAGCGTTCCGATCGAAGCAGCCCGGTGGCCCGCCATGCGCCACAGTTGCCGCACCATTTCGACTGTTGAGGTTTTGCCGTTGGTTCCGGTTACCGCGACAATGGTATCGGGAACGGGCGTAAAGAACTGCGCTGCCAAGCGGGCAAAAGCGCGGCGTGGTTCAGGATCAGCGATATGGATCGCGCCTTCCACTTTCGCCTCTGGCCGTGCGACAACGGCAATCGCTCCGGCTTGAATGGCGGCAGGAATAAAGTCTTCGCCATTCACCGCTGCGCCCTGAAATGCGCCAAACACACAGCCAGAAGCAACTTTACGGTTATCGATAGCAAAGCCGGTTACCGCGCCATCGGCCCCATCAGGCAGAGCCAGTCCGGCAGCAGCAGCGAGGTCGGCCAGCCTCATTCGCCCTCTCCATTGGCAACCAACGGTGCCAAATCGGTAAGATCGATGTCGCGGTTGTTATCAGGCATCACACCCAGTGCCGGCCCAATACGCGGAACCAAGCGTTTCAATATCGGCGCCGCATTCCATGCCGCCGTACGCTGACCACTGGTTGCCTGCGTTGCCTTGGGTTCGACCAGAGTTGTCAGAACCACATAGCGGGGATGGTCCATCGGGAATGCCGCCGCAAAGGTCGTGATCACTTTGTCTTTGTGATAGCCACTGGCATCACCAATTTCTGCGGTTCCGGTCTTACCGCCAATCCGGTACCCCAGCGCATTGGCAGAGCGTCCCGTGCCATTATCGACAATCAAACGCAGCAATTGCCGCATGCGGGCGCTGGTTGCCGGTTTCCAAATTCGCCGCCCAGCAGGCGCTTGCCCGGGCCCAAGCCGCGCCAGGGTGGCTGGTCGCCAGATACCGCCATTAACTAGGGCCGCATAGGCACAAGCCACATGCATCGGGGTAACCGAAATGCCGTGCCCATAGGCCACGGTCGTTGTCGTGACCCGCGCCCAGGTGCGCGGGAACCATGGCGTACCACGGGCAGGTAGTTCGATATATGGCCGCTCAGCAAAACCAAGCGACCGAAGGGTGGCATTAATCCTGTCACCGCCCAGTTGATCACCAATCTGAGCCAATACAATATTGGAAGAATGGATTAGCGCTTCTGGCACATTCAGGGATGCACCGTAAGACTTGTGGTCATGGACAACGTGCCCGCCCACTTCGCGCTCTGATCCCGCCGGATAGCGGTGGGCAAGATCGGTAATAAGGCCTGCATCAATGCCAATCGCGACGGTGATCGGTTTGAACACCGAACCCAGTTCGTAAACCTCGCTGGTCATGATGTTGCGCATCAGCTTTTGCCCGCCCGCGTTGAACACTTGCGGCTGATTGGGATCGAAGGATGGCAAAGAGGCCAAGGCCAGAACCTCGCCAGTATCAGCATCCATGATGATGCCGCCGCCGCCCTTGGCATTGCTGGCCAGAATGGCGCGGTTCAGCTCGTCTTCCAGCGCGCCTTGAACCCGCGCATCGATGGAAAGAACTGTTGGGGTGCCGCGCAAGGCGGGATCGGCCAGCCGGTCATTCAGCACCTGCTCCATGCCAATTTGGCCATGACCTGTGGAATCGACATAGCCGAGAACAAACGCACCCATCGCCCCTTGCGGATAATAGCGCTCGTTCTCACGCGGGAATTCCAAGGCCGGTTCACCCAGTGCCAAGACGCGGTTGGCTTCCTCTGGCATAATCCGCCGACGAATATAGCCCGAACGGCCCGTGGTCAGCATACCC
>JBEGLE010000220.1:0-6927 GCA_041183725.1 Pseudomonadota bacterium
AAGATATCGTCTTCGGCCGGTTCGATGATCGGTTCAAAGCGGGGTAGGCTGGTAGGACGCGGGCCGGATGAGCCAACACGCATCTTGGCGCCTTCGTTTTCGCCCTCAGGGATCACCTCAACCCGTACGCCATAGCGGGCTTCAATCTCATGCAGATCGGCGCGCTTGGCATTGAGCAGGTATATCGCGGCTTCGGTTGAAGCGAAGAGCGAGATAATCGTGCCCTTGCCCTTGGCTGCTTCATCTTCGATCAGGCGCAGGGCGGAAAGGCCTGCGCTTGATGCGGTGCGAACCAAGCCTGAACCATCGCAGTGCGGGCAGCCGCGGGTCGTGGCTTCGAGAACGCCGGTGCGTAGACGCTGGCGGCTCATTTCCATCAGGCCGAAGCTGGAAATGCGGCCAACCTGAATACGGGCGCGATCGTTCTTAAGCGCGTCCTTCATTGTCTTTTCGACCTTACGGACGTTTGATCCGTATTCCATGTCGATAAAGTCGATGACGACAAGGCCAGCCATGTCGCGCAGGCGCAACTGACGGGCAATCTCGCGGGCCGCTTCAAGATTGGTGTTCAGTGCGGTTGCCTCAATGCCGTGTTCCTTGGTGGAACGGCCCGAGTTGATGTCGATCGAGACCAAGGCTTCGGTCGGGTTGATGACCAGATAGCCACCCGATTTAAGCTGGACGACCGGATCATACATCGCGGTGAGCTGATCTTCCGCGCCATATCGCTGATAAAGCGGGACCGGATCGACATATTGCTTCACCCGTTTGACGTGGCTCGGCATCAGCAGCTTCATAAAGTCGCGGGCGGCGCGGTAACCACCTTCACCTTCGACAACCACTTCTTCGATATCGCGGTTATAGATGTCGCGGATGGCACGTTTGATCAGATCGCTGTCCGAATGGATCATCGCTGGCGCGCTAGATTTCAGCGTGCGTTCGCGAATTTCATCCCACAGACGTGCCAGGTAATCAAAGTCGCGTTTAATTTCGGTCTTGGTGCGCTGCAACCCGGCGGTGCGAACAATGCAGCCCATGGATTTCGGCAGATCCAGTTCAGCAATAACCGCCTTCAGACGCTTGCGGTCAGATACCGAGCTGATTTTGCGCGAAATGCCGCCGCCATGGCTGGAATTGGGCATCAGCACGCAATAGCGGCCAGCCAAGCTGAGATAAGACGTGAGCGCGGCACCCTTATTGCCGCGTTCTTCTTTAACCACTTGAACAAGCAGAACCTGACGGCGCTGAATAACGTCCTGAATTTTGTAGCGGCGGCGCAAAGCCATCCGCTTGGCGCGAATTTCATCGGCTTCCTTGGCGTGGCCACGGCTGTTGCCACTACCCTGACGGCGACGACCGCGCCGACCGCGACGATCATCGCTGTTTTCGGTTTCGCTTCTGCCTTCGTCTTCGCCATCATGATCGAAGCCATCTTCGACCTGACCATCTTCGATCGTGGCAACGTCGTTCTTTTCGTCGGTATCGACTTCCGTCACCCCGCCGAAATCATCATCGTGGTGATGATCGTGGGTGGTGCCAGCCATATCGTCAGCCAGCGTTTCGCCCAGTTCATCATCGCCGACGAAATCTTCTTCGCCTTCGGCCTTGGCGCGCAGTTCGGCTTCTTCTTCGGCATGGGCCGCTTCTTCAGCCAACAGCTGTTCGCGATCCTCTTTGGGGATCTGATAATAGTCGGGGTGAATTTCGCTAAAGGCCAAAAAGCCATGCCGGTTTCCGCCGAAATCGACGAAAGCGGCCTGCAAAGAAGGCTCTACGCGGGTAACTTTGGCAAGGTAGATGTTCCCTTTGATCTGCTTGTGTTCAGCAGATTCAAAGTCAAACTCCTCAATCCGGTTCCCTTTTAGCACCGCCACCCGGGTCTCTTCCTGGTGGCGCGCATCGATTAGCATGCGCGTTGTCATCAAAATATCTCCATGCGCGCCGCGGCAATCCGTTCAGCGGAAAGGCGGCGCGATCATATGCAATCGCGCCAAGCTGGCTTATCCGGGAACGTTCCCGGTTCAAAAGCTTGGCGAAATGGTGGGAGCCGGAGCGCAAGAGTGCGCCCACGGCGGGGTTCGTGTCTGCTGGAATGCGAAGGCGCGGCGAAATCGGGCGCGCACCGGTGGATGTCGCCAGCGCCCGCGCAGCCCAGTTGGGCAGCAATGGCAGGGACGGCATCAGGCTTCTCATTCCGGCATCAACCTGTTCAATTCCGGGCTGAAAGTGCCCGGCTTGCAGAGCGTTTGCCCCGCTTCCCCTTAATATAATGTGCGTTTCACCCCGATAAATAGGCGGTTGGGCACAGGGGAAGCAGATTAAATCAGCTCCAGATTTGACTGCTAGCACTGCTTGGCGAGGGGGGCAAGGATTGAGAATGTCTTGCAAATCAAGTTTGTCATGGCGTTACAGGCTGCCCCAGCCAATATGGGGCCAACCGATAGGGCCCAGCCGATATGGGCCCAGCCGGTCTCTTGCGCGGCATTTGCTTGTTCGCACTTTCCTGCGGGCGAACCTGCAAACTGACTGGCCTCGCGCAGAGGGGTCGTGCTAGGGGCGGGGCATGGTTGATGATGCCACTCCCGAGCCCCTGCGCACAGCAATTCGCCGTGAGGCGGGGAGTATAGCGCGGTGGTTTTCCGGAAACTGGCAGGAAAGTAAGCGCTTTCGTCAGGTTATCAGCGGGCTTGGCGCCTTGCTGGCGCTCTATTTTATCCTGTGGTTGCTGGTCTTGCGTTCGCTGCCATCGGCTGATCGCTTGCTCACCTATCAGCCGCCGCTGCCAACCATGGTGCGCGGGGCCAATGGCGAAATTGTTTACAGTTATGCGCGTGAGCGCCGGGTCCAATTGCGCTTTGTTGATTTCCCGCGTCCTGTAATCAACGCCTTTCTTTCAGCAGAGGACAAGTCTTTCTGGTCGCATGACGGGATTGATTATGCGGGTTTTGCCGGGGCCGTTGTGGATTTTGCGGCCAAATTTGGCTCGGGTCGTCGTGCCAAAGGTGGGTCGACTATCACGCAACAGGTCGCGAAGAACATTTTGATCGGCAACGAATATTCGCTCGGCCGCAAGCTGAAGGAAATGATTCTTGCACGGCGTATCGAAGGGGTTCTGAACAAGCAGCAGATTTTGGAACTCTATCTGAACGAGATACCCCTCGGGCGGCAGAGTTTTGGGGTTGAGGCGGCGGCGCAGGCCTATTTTGGCAAAGACGTTGATCAGCTGGCGCTCCACGAAGCCGCCTTTCTGGCAATCCTGCCTAAGGCGCCGGAAGTGTATGGCCGCGCTGGGCGTGAAACGCAGGCGATTGCGCGGCGCAATTGGGTTCTGGATCAAATGGCCAAGAATGGCTGGGCCACTGCGGATCAGGTTGGCGCAGCCAAGGCACAGCCTCTGGGCCTTATCCCGCGCCGCAGCAGTTCCTATGATCCTTCGGTTGGTTATTTTGTCGAAGAAGTACGTCAGCGCCTGATCGAGAAATACGGTGAAAACGCCGATAATGGCCCGAACAGCGTCTATGCCGGAGGGCTGTGGGTGCGCACTTCGCTGGATTCAGAGCTGCAACGGGCTACCCAAGACGCCTTGCGCGCTGGCATGATGCGCTATCACGCCGGTCGCGGTTGGGCGGGGCCGCTTGGCCATGTGGATGTCAGCGAAGATAAGTGGCTTGGCCCGCTGGTCGCGGCCAATCGCGCGGTCACCTATAAGGATTGGCGGGTTGGGGTTGTCGTCAGTCGCGATGGCGCGCGTGCGACAATCGGCTTTCCGGATGGCAAGACCTATGCGCTCATCAATCTGCCCGATGCGATCAAGCAGGGTGATCTGACCGCAGCAGCCCCAGCGGGCAATGCTTGGGCGGTTCAGGCAATCCCAGAAGTGTCGGGCGGCATGATGATTGAAAGCCCGCACAATGGCCGCGTACTGGCGATTCAGGGCGGTTTTGATGCCGGTTTGGGCTCGTTCAATCGCGCCACCCAGGCTGAAAGGCAGCCGGGTTCGACGATCAAACCCTTTGTCTATGCCACGGCGCTGGATCATGGGATGACCCCCGCCACCATGGTTCCCGATCAGACATTTTGTGTCGAGCAAGGGGCCGGGCTTGGCCAAAAATGCTTCCGCAACTTTGATATGAAGGGCGCGGGCGGTATCCATACCATGCGCTGGGGGCTGGAACAGTCGCGCAATCTCATGACCGTGCACATCGCCAATGATACGGGCATGGACAAAGTGGTGCAGACGATCAGCCGGGTCGGGATCGGTAAGTATCAGCCCTACCTATCTTTCGCGCTGGGGGCGGGAGAAACGACCGTGGCGCAAATGGTGAATGCCTATTCGGCGCTGGCCAACCATGGTTTGCAGTTCAACCAAACCTTGATTGATTACATTCAGGACCGCAGCGGCAAAGTCATCTGGCGGGCCGATGCGCGACGCTGCTTGCAGTGCAATATGGCTGAGTGGGATGGCAAGCCGATGCCGCGCATAGCCCAGCCGGGGCGGCAAGTGCTGGATGCCCGCACGGCCTATCAGGTGGTGCATATGCTGGAAGGTGTTGTTCAGCGCGGCACCGCCGTAGTGCTTGCAGACCTTGGTGTGCCGCTTTTTGGCAAGACGGGCACAACATCTGGGCCAACCAATGTCTGGTTCTGTGGCGGCAATCAGGACTATGTTGGCGGTGTCTACCTTGGCTATGATCAACCGCGGTCATTGGGTGGCTATGCCCAAGGCGGCACATTTGCTGCGCCAATATTCAAGCAAGTGGTGCAATCCACCCGCGCGCGCTGGAGCCGGGTGCCGGTAACCGCGCCGTCGGATATTCATATGGTCGCGATCGATCGCGCCTCGGGCAAACAGGTGTTTGGCGGCGGGGCAAGCAACGATTCCCATGCCACGATTATCTGGGAGGCCTTTAAGGCCGAAACCGTGCCTGATCGCCAAACGCGTGAGGACCAATTGGCCTCGCAGCGTGATGCGCTTATTGCCCAGATAAAGCAGGCCAAGGAAGCAAGCGCGGCGGCAAGTGCGGCTGGCGGCGCGCAGGGGCAGGGCGGCAACTTTGCCGAGCAACAAGGCGGGGTCTATTAATCCACATAACTGTGGGTATGGACGCCCCCCAACTTGGGGCGCATAGTGCATCCATGATCACACGCCGATTGACCCCCTTCGCCCCCGTTGCCCTGTTTGCGGCAGCACTGCTATCCATGCCTGCTGAAGCCAGCCTGCCAGTTGGTGCCAAAGCCCCACCCTTTGTCGCGCAGGGTGCTTTGGCAGGAAAACCTTTTGCCTTTAACCTGCAAGCTGCGCTGAAAAAGGGGCCGGTTGTTCTCTATTTCTATCCCAAGGCTTTCACCTCGGGCTGCACCCAAGAAGCCCATGCTTTTGCCGAAGCCAGCGCAGACTTTGCCAAAGAAGGGGCAACAGTGATCGGCATGTCGGCTGATGATTTGCCAACTTTGCAGCGGTTTTCGACCGAAGCTTGCCGTGACAAATTCGCCGTCGCTTCGGCCTCATCTGTCGTTATCAAGGGCTATGATGTGGCACTTTCGTGGCCATTGGGCAGCATCACCAATCGCACCAGCTATGTCATTGGCCAAAATGGCACGATTGTCATGACTCATTCCAATATGGATTGGCGCGATCATGTCCGCCTGACACTGGAAGCAGTGCGCAAACTCAGGCGCGGTTCTTAGGGCTAGCGCCTTTACAATCGAAGGGCTTTCGCTAAGCGGTGCGGCGTAATCGCGGCGCTGCTGCGGCAATGGGAGTTTTGCTATCATGCGTGCCGAAGGGCAGGCCCATATTGATCGGATCGAGGCCGCTTTGGCGCTCGTACGCAAGTTTCTTGATTGGGATCGCGCTCTGCGGCGGCTCGATGAGCTAAACGCGCGCGTTGAAGATCCCAAGCTTTGGGATAACCCCAAGGAAGCCGAAGCCGTGATGCGCGAAAGGCGCCGCCTGGAAGCCGCGATTGGGGCTGTGCGTTCGATTTCGCAGGCAATGTCGGATGCGGTGGAATATGTCGAACTGGGCGAGGCCGAGGACGATGAGGCCACCATTCAAGAAGGGCTTGATACCCTGTCCGCCTTGGCGGAAAAAGCCGATAAGGATAAGGTGCAGGCGCTGCTGGCCGGCGAAGTCGATGGCAACGACACCTATATCGAAGTGCATGCCGGGGCCGGGGGCACGGAAAGCCAAGATTGGGCAGAAATGCTGCTGCGCATGTACACCCGTTGGGGTGAAAAGCGCGGCTATAAGGTTGAGCTGATCGAACACCAGTCTGGCGAACAGGCAGGGATCAAATCGGCGACCATCCTGGTGAAGGGCGAAAACGCCTATGGCTATGCCAAGACCGAAAGCGGCGTTCACCGGCTGGTGCGGATCAGCCCTTATGACAGCTCCGCCCGCCGCCACACCAGTTTCAGCTCGGTCTGGGTCTTCCCGGTGATTGATGACAATATCAACATCGAAGTGAACCCCTCTGACCTGCGGATCGATACCTACCGGGCATCCGGCGCGGGTGGTCAGCACGTGAACACTACCGATTCGGCCGTTCGCATTACCCACGTGCCATCGGGTATTATCGTCGCCAGCCAGATTGACCGATCGCAGCACAAGAACCGCGAAATTGCGATGAACATGCTGAAGGCGCGGCTTTATGAAGCGGAAATGCGCAAGCGTGAGGAAGCGGCCAGCGCCGAACACGCCGCCAAGACCGATATCGGTTGGGGCCACCAGATCCGTTCTTATGTGCTGCAGCCCTATCAGATGGTGAAAGACCTGCGCACCGGTGTTACATCACCCACGCCAGCCGATGTGTTGGATGGCGATGTCGATATGTTCATGGCCGCAGCTTTGTCTCAGAGGGTTACGGGCGAAAAGGTTGAGGTGGAGGACGTCGATTGAGGTTGCGCGCCGCTTTCCTTCTTGTC
>JBEGLE010000221.1:0-4861 GCA_041183725.1 Pseudomonadota bacterium
CCTGGGCCGATGCCTGGCATCGGGAGGGCGGGCGCTATTACCCCAAGTTGCAGATTGCGGCGCCCTTTACCCCGGCGACCGGCCCGCGCGTCTTAACCCGCGATCTGGCACTGGCTGTGCCTTTGTTGCAGGCCGCCGAGCAGGTTTGCACCGACAATGGCCTGTCATCGGCCCACGCCACCTTTATCGCGCCAGACCAAATGTCGCTGTTTGAAAAGACCGGCTGGCTGCCGCGCAGCGATATTCAGTTCCACTGGGAAAACCGGGGCTATGCCAGCTTTGATGATTTCCTCGCCGTCCTGTCCTCTGCCAAGCGCAAGAATCTGCGCAAGGAACGCGCCGCAGCCCAAGACGGCGTGGTGATTGAAGCCTTTAGCGGCGCCGCGATTACCGAGGCGCATTGGGATGCCTTTTGGCAATTCTATCAAGATACCGGCGCTCGCAAATGGGGGCGTCCCTATTTAACCCGCGAAGCCTTCAGCCTGTTCAGCCAGCGGATGGGGGATCGCGTCTTGCTGATCCTCGCCTTTATCGATGGTGCGCCGGTGGCAGGGGCGCTCAATTTCATCGGTAACGATGCGCTCTATGGCCGCTATTGGGGGGCGGTGATCGATAAGCCCTTCCTGCATTTTGAACTGTGTTACTATCGCGCCATTGATGAGGCGATCCAGCGCGGGTTGCAGCGCGTAGAAGCCGGCGCGCAAGGCGGCCACAAATTGGCGCGCGGTTATGAACCGGTGCAAACGTGGTCAGCCCACTTCATTGCCCACCCCGGCTTTCGCGAAGCCGTGGCTGATTTTCTCGCGCAAGAACGCGCGGGCATTGTCCAGCAGCAAATGTGGCTGGGAGCCCGCACACCGTTCCGCAAGGATTAACCCCCTTTATTGGCAATCCAAGCCCGGGCACGGCGCTGGGCCTCGGCAATTTCGCGCTGGGTCATATCGTTGGCCAGTTCAGCGCGGCACTGGGCTGCTTCATCATAGCCGCAAAGGGCGGCCAGATTGAACCACTTGTGGGCCTCAACCAGATCACAACCCTGGCCGGGGCTGCCCGTGGAACAGGCCAGACCTAAGTCAAAATAGGCCCAGCCTTCACCTGCAACCACCCCGACGGCGGCTTGCGTGGCGACTAGCAGTGCCGGTTGCGGATTGTTCCAAAGTGTCGCCATTTTCAGCCCCTCGATTCGATCCCAATGATCCGTGTGCGAGGGCAAAAGTGCAGGGACATGGTCAAGAAATGGTTAACAGCCAAAGGCTTCGCGCATTCTCCGCATAACCAAGCAATTCTGCGGGGTTTGGGCTTGTGCAGGCGGTGGCGTCAAACTATAGGCGCTCACGAGCTTGCGGGCAGTTGACGGGAAATGTTCCGCAACAGTGGGGTGCCTAGGGCTTCTTTTTGGGAGGCAAAGGATTCCTCATGCCTACGGCTGTAACTGACGATATCGACATTCTGGTTAAGGCCCGCCGCGCCATTGCCGGCGACTATGTGCCCCATGCCGATGAAGACTATATGGGCGAACAACAAATTACCTATTTCCGGCGCCTGCTGCAGGCCTGGAAACGGGCGATTTTGGATTCGTCGGCAGATACCCTCAATCACCTGCAAGAAGGCCCGATCCGCGAACCGGATCTGAATGATCGCGCCTCAAGCGAAACCGATTGGGGCATTGAACTGCGCACCCGTGATCGCCAACGCAAGCTGATCGCCAAGATTGATTCGGCCCTGCGCCGCTTGGAAGAAGGCGAATATGGCTATTGCGAAGTGACGGGCGAACCCATTGGCCTTGGCCGTCTGATCGCCCGTCCGATCGCCACCATGACGGTTGAGGCACAACAAGCGCATGAACGTCGGGAAAAGGTATCGCGCGACGATTGATCCTGTGGGCGGCGCGGCCTAACCCTATCGGCCATGCCGATCCGCCGCCGCCTCTTACCGCTGCTTGCCCTGATGGCGCCGCTATCGGCGCTGGTGGGATGCCAAGACGCGGCTGAGCCAAGCATTGCCGTGGCCATCATCGGCAAACCGGCTGACCTTTCCCCTTTGGGGATTCGACTTAGCCCAGCCGGACAAATGGTCCGCGCCGCAAGTGCTGACGGCCTTGTCGCCTTTGATGCCGAAGGACGGGTGATCCCAGCCCTGGCCGACCGCTGGATTGTGGCGGATGATGGGCTTAGCTATATCTTCCGTCTGCGCGATGGCACCTGGAGCGATGGCACACCCCTGACCGGTGAAAGCGGACGCGATGCCTTGCAACAGGCGTTGGATCGTCTGCATGGCTCGGCTCTGGGCATAGACCTTTCCGCCATTGCCGATGTGCGGGCCATGGCTGGCCGGGTGGTGGAAATCCGCCTGCACTATCCTATGCCAGACCTCTTGGATCTGCTGGCCCAGCCTGAACTGGCCCTGCTCCGCAAGGATCGCGGAACCGGCACCTTGCAAGCCAAGCACGATGGCCCCACCTTGCTTTTGCGCCCAGTCCCGCCCGATCGGCTGGGCCTGCCGCAGCCAGAAGACTGGGCCAAAGGCAAGCAGAGCATCCGTCTGAAAGCCTTACCCGCCCAACAGGCCATCCAGCAGTATAAAGACGGCACAGTTGATGCTGTTTTCGGCGGCACCATCAGCGACTATGCGCTGGCCCTGCCCGCCTCTGGCCTATCGCGCGGCGACCTGCGGGTTGATCCGGTGGCTGGGCTGTTCGGCCTGCTCATCACCAGCACCACGGGTCCGCTGGGCAATCCAGAAACGCGCGAAGCCCTGGCCATGGCGATTGACCGCGATGCTCTGGCGGCAGACCTGGGCATTCGTGAATGGCTCCCAAGCAGCCGAATCATCCCGGCCAGCGCCACCGATTCGCCAGCGGCCATTGGGGAGCGCTGGGCCGGAATAGACATGGCACACCGCCGTGCCGAAGCCGCCGCCCGGCTGGCGCGCGGGAAATTGCGCCGCTCGCGCTTAACAATTCTTACCATCGCCCTGCCAAAAGGGCCGGGAGCAGACATAATTTATGCCCGCATTCAGTCCGATTTGGCGGCAATTGGTATCTCGGTGCAGCGGGTCGATAATCTTGCATCAGCAGACCTGCGCCTGATTGACAGCGTCGCGCGCTATGGCCGGGCTGATTGGTATCTAAACCAGTTCGCATGCGCCGCTGGACATAGCCTGTGCAGCCCACAAACCGACGCAAAAGTGGCACTTGCGCGCGCAGAGCCCCAAGAGGCCAAGCGCGCTGCCGCTCTCGAAGATGCCGAAGCCGCTCTCACCCTATCAAACCTATACATTCCACTCGGATCACCGATCCGTTGGGCACTGGTGCGCGGGAAACTATCGGGATTTTCAGTAAATGTACGCGGAACCCATGCACTGACACCTGTGTCAATTGGCCTGAAATAGAGGGAATTCACCTAATTTGCTCGTTTATACAAAATTTACCCCTTCTGATTACTAACATCCTTGTACTTATTGACTGACATCAATTTCAGTAAGGTGTTATGCGATATTTACGGTTACTAGATCATTCAGCTACAGGGGTAGTTAATGCGCGTACTTTTGATCGAGGATGAACCGACAACCGCTCGGGCCATTGACCTGATGCTGACGGCCGAAGGCTTCAATGTTTATGCCACCGATCTGGGCGAAGAGGGGCTCGATCTGGGCAAACTCTATGATTACGATATCATCCTGCTTGATCTGAACCTGCCCGATATGCACGGCTATGATGTGCTGAAAAAACTGCGGGTCGCCAAAGTGCAAACCCCTGTACTGATCCTGTCGGGCATTGCTGAAATGGATTCCAAGGTGCGCAGCTTCGGGTTCGGCGCAGATGACTATGTCACCAAGCCGTTTCACCGGGATGAATTGATCGCCCGCATTCATGCCGTGGTCCGCCGATCCAAAGGCCATTCGCAATCGATCATCCGCACAGGCAAGCTGGCGGTCAATCTCGATGCCAAGACGGTTGAGATCGATGGCGCCCGCGTTCATCTGACGGGCAAAGAATATGCCATGTTAGAACTGCTTTCGCTGCGCAAGGGCACAACCTTAACCAAGGAAATGTTCCTTAATCACCTTTATGGCGGCATGGACGAGCCTGAGCTGAAAATCATCGACGTGTTCATTTGCAAATTGCGCAAAAAACTGGCCCATGCCTGCGGCAGCGATAGCTATATCGAAACCGTATGGGGGCGCGGCTATGTGCTGCGAGAACAGGAAAGCCAAGTCTTAGCAGCCTGACCGAATACCATAAATCAGCAATAACCCTTTGGCTTGCAATAAGGAAATCTAATTCCAGCGCCCGATGATCGCACCGGCCAAACAATGGCCGAGAAACAAATGCACACTATCAATCATCGGGCCGGAAAGGGGGCCAACGCCATAGACCCAACCATACCAAAGGGCGGGTAACGCCGATAGGCTCGCTATCATCGCACCCCATTTGATCCCATTGGCCAAGCCTGAAACCTTAGCCCAATGAAAAACAATGGCCATGCCGATAGCCGTAACCAAAGGCAAAATCGGGCTAAATGGCATACGCGATAGACCCACGGCATCCATTTCCGCTTGGGATATTCTGGCCGAGGCCATCCAAAGAGCCGGATCCACTATCAAACCATAGATCAACACACCCAAGCCATAAATCGACAGGGCAGCGCCAATAATTGCCCATACATTGATACCATATATACGCACAGACTCACTCCCGCTAAAGACAGTCTGACGGCGATTGATCGGCTTAGGCTGACAAAAGTCAACGCACGACTTGGCGAAGGCGTGCGGTTATCCTAGTGGCCGCGGCCATGACTGCTCATAAACCCGGTGACCCCACCACGCTCAATCGGCTCTATGGTCGATCCAAAGGCAAGGC
>JBEGLE010000222.1:0-7622 GCA_041183725.1 Pseudomonadota bacterium
CTATTTTCCCATACCCATAACTCGCAAGGAACATTGCTATGGCGGTGACCCGCACTTTCTCGATCATTAAACCCGATGCCACGCGCCGCAATCTCACTGGTGGCGTAACCAAGATGCTGGAAGAAGCTGGCCTGCGTGTCGTTGCTTCCAAGCGCATTCACATGACGAAGGAACAGGCCGAGGGCTTTTATGGCGTTCACCGTGAACGTCCGTTCTTCAACGATCTGGTTGGCTTCATGATCTCTGGCCCTGTCGTGGTTCAGGTTCTGGAAGGTGAAGATGCTGTGAAACGCAACCGCGATGTGATGGGCGCCACCAACCCAGCCAATGCTGATGAGGGCACCATCCGCAAAGTCTACGCCGAATCGATCGAAGCCAATTCGGTCCACGGTTCAGACAGCGATGAAAACGCCGCGATTGAAATCGCCTTTTTCTTCAAGCCTGAAGAAATCGTTGGCTAAGCGCTTTAACTGTGATGCCAACAAGTGGCCGCCGGTTAGTTCCGGCGGCCTTTTTGTTTGTAGACTAGGTTAGTGACCACACCATTGCGCCCTACACGTGAACCTCTATTAAACGGGCAAGGAGATTCAGTATGCAAGGCATGGGGGAAACAGGCGAGGCCTGTCCGTTCGAATTTAACTTTGATGAAAAAACCTTCAAGGTTGGTGATCAGGTCAGTTACCGTGTCACTGGCAGCCTGATTGGTTTTCCTTTCGCCGGAACCCTGGCGGCTGTTCACGATGACTATGTTATGATTGCCGGTGATCCGCTTCATCCCGAAATACTCTATCGCGGCACCCGTGAAAGTCGGCCGCTAGTGGATCAGAGTGAGATTAAATAAGTCACGCTTGCGATAGCTGATTAACCACAGAGGCCAGGCAGCGCGAATAGAGTTGGTGTTCGGCAAATAACACCCGCGCAGCCAAACTTTCTTCACTTTCACCGGCTATGATGGCCACAGGAATTTGCCCCAGCATTGGCCCCTGATCCAGATCGGCGGTAACCAAATGGACGGTGCAACCGCCGTGGCTGTCTCCCGCATCAATCGCCCGCTGATGGGTATGAATCCCCGGATATTTTGGCAAAAGCGAAGGGTGGATATTCAGCATGCGCCCCTGCCAAGCCGCAACGAATTCAGGGGTGAGTATCCGCATATAGCCAGCCAGCGCGATGACGGTGGCTCCGCTTGCCCGCACCGCGGTATCCATCGCCTGATCATGATCACCGCGTGCCATCCCTTTGTGACTAAGAGCATAGGTGGCTACGCCTTCGGCGGCGGCAAGTTTAAGGCCGCTTGCATCAGGATTGTTGGAGGCCACCAGAACGATGTCATAAGGGCAATCGGCGGCACGGCTGGCATACAGCAGGGCCGCCATATTGGTGCCGCTACCCGATATCAGAACGGCAACCTTGGTGCGATCAGGCAAGGTGGGTGGCTTCCCACACGGCGCGAGCACCCCATGTTTCATCATCACCCTGAACCGTGCAGCCGCGCGGCCCTTGTTCGATAGCGCCGATCACATAAACCGTCTCACCGGCGGCCTCGAGATCGGTCTTAACGCTAGCCACATCATCTGCGGCAACCGAGAGAACCATGCCAATGCCGCAGTTGAAGGTACGGGCCATTTCTTCGGGCTCGATATTACCTTGTGCCTGCAGGAAAGCCATCAGTCGGGGCTGATCCCAGCTAGCCGCATCGATGCGGGCATGAAGATGCTTGGGCAGTACGCGCGGTACATTTTCCAGCAATCCCCCGCCAGTGATATGGGCCAGAGCGTGAATGCGGCCAGAGCGAATAACCGGCAGCAGGCTTTTGACATATATGCGAGTCGGTTCGATCAAGGCGTCAATTAATAACCGTTCCTGATCGAACAGGGCAGGGCGATCGAGCTTCCAGCCTTTATCTGCGGCCAAGCGGCGGACCAGTGAATAACCGTTCGAGTGCACCCCCGAACTGGCCAACCCCAACAGCACATCGCCATCGGCAACCGTATCGCCCAGCAATTGTTCGCCGCGTTCAACCGCGCCAACGCAGAAACCGGCAAGGTCATAGTCCCCTTCGGCATACATGCCGGGCATTTCGGCCGTTTCGCCGCCGATCAGCGCGCAGCCAGCCAGCTTGCAGCCTTCAGCTATACCCGCCACCACGCGCTCTGCCACGCCGCTTACCAATTTGCCGGTGGCGAAATAATCGAGGAACAGCAGCGGTTCGGCCCCCTGAACGATCAAATCGTTCACGCACATGGCCACCAGATCGATGCCGATATGATCGTGGCGATCATGGTCAATCGCCAGCTTTACCTTGGTGCCGACACCATCATTGGCCGCGACCAGCAGCGGGTCTTTATAGCCAGCCGCTTTCAGATCGAAGAAGCCGCCAAATCCGCCAAGTTCGGCATCAGCGCCGGGACGAGCGGTGGCCTTGGCCAGCGGGGCGATTGCTTTCACCAACGCATTGCCAGCGGCGATAGAGACGCCGGCGCTTTCGTAGGAATAGCTCTTTGGGGGAGTGTTGTTGGCCATCACGAAGGCGCCTAGCCTTTTCGCGCTTGGATTTCCATACGCTATTGGGCAATAGGGGCATGGTTTTCCCGATGTCAGTTGCCATTCCACCTCAAAGCCCCAAGGCACATCGCCCCAGCAGGGCTGCCATGATTGGTCTTGGCAGTGCTTTGCTTGCGCTGGCTGGCCTGCTTACGATTAATCCGGCACGCCTGATCGCTCAGATTGAGGGCGATCGCGGCATTGCCCCCGTGGCGGCAACCAGCGATATTATTATCACCGGTATCGAAGTGAACACCGCTGGCAAAAGCCCGCAAGAAGCGCGTGAGGCCGGCTGGGCAGAAGCCCGCAAACAGGCTTGGGCCAAGCTTGGCGGACCACAAATGTCCGACAATCAGATCTTGGCTTTGGTCTCTGCCATAGTGGTTGAGCACGAGCAGCTTGGCCCGCATCGTTATGTCGCGCGTCTCACCGTGTTGTTCGATCGTAGTCGGGCTGGACAATATGTGGGGACTGGGGAAGGGGTGGTTGCCACCCATTCCGCTCCGATGTTGACGATACCGGTTCTCTATTCCGGCGGAGCGGCACAAGTTTATGAAGTTCGCGGCCCATGGCAGGCGGCTTGGGCCCGGTTCAATCCTTCCACCAGTGGGATAGACTATATTCGTCCCTCTGGCGCCGGGGGTGATTCGCTGTTGCTCAACGCTGGGCAGGTTTCCCGTCGCAGCCGAAGTTGGTGGGCAACAATCCTGAGTCAATTTGGCGCCTCAGACATTTTGGTGCCCGAAGCCCGGCTTGAGCGGCAATGGCCCGGCGGTCCGGTGAGAGGCGCTTTTACGGCGCGCTATGGCCCTGACCAATTGTTGATTGGCAGATTTGTGCTGACCGCCCCCAATGATGAAGGCTTGCCTGCCATGCTCGATGCGGCGGTAAAGCGGATCGATGGTCTTTATACCGAGGCCCTGCAGCGCGGTCTACTGCGGCCTGATCCCAGTTTGCGGGTGCAAAATCAGGCCGATCCCCAACTTGTCGCGATTATTGCCGCGGCCGCTCAGGCAGAAGGCCAAAGCACAGGTGCAGGGGCAGTGGCGCCGGGTGCTTCCCAGTCAGTCGCCGCATCACCTGCTGCGACTGAGGCTAGAGTGTCCCTTATTACCGTGCAATTTGCTTCACCTGATGCCCGAGCAGTGGATGCTGCTATCGGTGCGGTGCGGGGTGTTCCGGGGGTGCGCAGTGTGGCCACCAGCAGTTTGGCCATGGGAGGCACATCTGTCATGCGGGTTAGCTATGCCGGGTCGCTGGATGAATTGCGTGATGCCTTGCGATCACGGGGTTGGTCGGTGACGGCTGGCAGCAACGCACTTTCCATACGGCGTTGATTCGCATGGCGCAGATACCTTTACCTCTCGCTGCCGCAGCGGGGACCAGCCCATCGCGCATCATTGTAGGCAATGCCAATGCAGAGGTGGTCGATGCTTTTGCCCACAGCGATGCCTGGCCATTTCACACTGCCGTGCTTTTTGGTCCGCCGCGTTCGGGGAAATCCTCGCTGGGCCAATGGTTTGCCACCAGTGGTGATGGCGAAGTTATCGATAATGCCGAAACTATGGCAGAGGCTGATCTATTCCACTGCTGGAATCGGGCTCAGGAAAGTGGTCGTTCGCTGTTGCTCGTTGTTAACCGCGCAGAGGGGGGCTGGCAGATCGCCTTACCCGATCTGGCATCACGCCTTGGTGCGGCGCTTCATTTGGAAATCCGTGAGCCTGATGATGCGATGTTGGCTGATCTAATCGCGCTTCATGCTGAACTGCGCGGTCTGGTGCTTGGTCAGGATGCTTGGGCCTATCTTGTGCCGCGTGCAGAGCGTTCCCATCTGGGTATTGAGAATTTGGTGGCTCGTATTGATCAACTCAGTTTGGCGCGAAAGCAGGCTCCAACCATGGCTATTTGGCGCGATGCGTTGGAATCATGTGGTGCGGACTTGTCACCACGCTTGCCTTGATCGGGCAAATGAAGGACAATTGGGAACCATGTTCAAGGCCTTGATCGAATATCTGGACTCTATCGTCGCGCGCGATCCTGCGCCGCGTTCACGATGGGAAGTTCTGCTTTATCCCGGTGTTTTGGCACTTGGCATGCACCGTGTGGCGCATTGGTTTTTTGAAGCGCGGATGTTTTTCCTTGCGCGCTTGGTCAACCACATCACCCGCCTACTCACCGCGATTGATATACATCCGGGGGCAAAAATCGGTCGCCATCTGTTTATCGATCATGGCTTTACCGTAATCGGCGAAACTTCCGAAATTGGCGATACCGTCACCATTTACCAATGTGTCACGCTGGGCGGCACCAATCCGGCCAATGGTGTTGGCGGCAAACGTCATCCCACACTGGCCGATAATGTGATCGTTGGCTCTGGCGCACAAATTTTGGGCCCGATCACCGTGGGCGCGCGCGCGCGGGTGGGGGCCAATGCGGTGGTGACCGAAGACGTGGCAGAGGGCGCTACTATGGTTGGTTTCAAGGCCCGATCAACCCTTGTTGCAGCAGAAACATGGCAGAAAGACTTTATCCCTTATGGGACGCCCTGCAAGGAAAGTGCCGACCCCAGTGGCCAGAGGATTGAGGCTCTTGAGGCGGAACTGGCCTTGATGAAGGCGCAAATGGCAACTTTGCTGGGGCAACAGGATTCATCCAAACACGATAGCCCACCCAGCCGCAAGCGCACGCGAGCCTGATCGGCTATGGCAATCGAGAAGCCATCCACTGGCGCTCAGGTTATTGCTTTATCAACACATCAAACCCAGCAGGTCGGCTTTGATCGGCAGGAATTGATGCATATTCTCGGCCTATATGGCCGTATGGTCACGGCAGGAGAATGGCGTGACTATGCTATGAATTTTGACCGTGATGCCGCCAGCTTTTCAGCCTATCGGCGCGCGGCAGAACGGCCGCAGGCGCGGATCGAAAAACGCCCCGCATTGCGCAACCGCCAAGGAATGTGGACCCTATTTGGTGAACACGGCCAAATTTTAAAGCGCGGGCACGAATTGGCCGGTGTGCTTTTCCCGCTAGAACGGCGGCTGATGAAGGTGGTTGATTAGCCGAGGTTACTTACCGATGGCCTTGGTCAATGCCTCAAGCGCCCACTGGGCTTGTTCCACACCACTGCTTAAAGGCTGATCGGCGGAACGGTCGCTGATGCGATCCCATGCTGCTGCAAAACCCTCAACGGTCTGCTCTGCATCAGGCAAGAGAACGCCGTGGTTCATCGTTACCCAAGCGCTTTGGTAAACCCCGGCTCCGGCTCCGACGATGGCATTGCTGGGGGCATCATCTGACACCAAATAGAGCGCGGCCGGCACGACTTTGTCTGGGCTGAATGCGGCA
Organism: Pseudomonadota bacterium; assembly: GCA_041183725.1. Lineage (GTDB taxonomy): Bacteria > Pseudomonadota > Alphaproteobacteria > Sphingomonadales > Sphingomonadaceae > Novosphingobium. Next base: position 5,893 of record JBEGLE010000222.1, read on the forward strand.
AAGGCTTCTTCGGGGAAGATGTCTGCCGTCATTCGAGTGCCAGCTGTGGGGGCCAGCGAGTTAACTTTGATATTGTACTTGGCGCCTTCAAGATAAAGCGTCTTGGCTAAACCCAGCAGACCAAGTTTGGCGGCGCCGTAATTTGATTGGCCAAAGTTGCCGCCAAGTCCGCTTGATGATGTGGTCATCAAAATCCGGCCATAGTTTTGGGCACGCATCATATCCCAGCAGGCCTTGGTGACATTCACGGCACCGAGCAGGTGAACCCGCACCACCAGTTCAAAATCAGAGGGTTCCATTTTGACAAAAGTCTTGTCGCGCAGGATCCCGGCATTGTTGATCAGGATATGCACTCCGCCCCAAGCCTCTCTGGCTTTAGCTACCATTTCAACCATTTGATCATATTCGGTAACGCTTCCGCCATTCGACATAGCCTCACCACCGGCAGAGCGTATTTCTTCGACGGTTTGCAGCGCAGCATCCGAATGGCCAGAGCCATCGCGGCTGCCTCCCAGATCATTTACCACCACTTTGGCCCCGCGACGCGCCAGCTCCAAGGCATATTCCTTGCCCAAGCCGCCGCCCGCGCCTGTAACGATTGCGACCTTGTCTTTGAACGAAATGGTCATGGGAAAATCTCCGAGGTGAAAACGGCAATAGAGCCATCGCTATGCGCGATCGATGACACTTTGGCAGCGGCTATTCAACCATGTTTACCCAAAACCGCCATGTCGTAGCGTCAGATCTGCATAAGGGTGGGGATCAGTTTATCATAATGGCTTATGGTTGCCGTGGCGCCCAATTGTTCCAAGGGAGCATCCAGAAAACCAAAGCTGACTCCTACGCAAGGGATACCAGCAGCAGAAGCGGCGCGGGTGTCATAAGTGGTATCGCCAACAAAAGCCGCACGGCCGCCGCCCAGCCGGCTAATCATTTCCAGCACCATATCAGGTTCAGGTTTGGCGCGGCCTGGACCCAATGTGTCGCCGCCGATTATTGTTACAAAACGTTGTGTAAGCCCAAGTGTATCAAGCAGATGTCGGGCCAATCTTTCCATCTTGTTGGTCACCACTGCCAGTTTCACGTCGCGGTTGGCCAGATCGTCCAACATAGCCTCTGTCCCCGGATAAAGGCAGGAATGCACAGCGATATTGGCTTCGTAATAGGTCAGCAAAACATGGTGCAGAGCTTTTTTATCAAGACCATCTGTGCCGCCGGTTAAAGCGAGCGCCCGATCCAGCATCATGCGCGCGCCACCACCGATAAGGTTGGATACCTGATCCAACGGCACTTCCGGTCTGCCGATTCTACGCAATGTGTAATTCAGCGCCATGCCAAGGTCACCACTGGTATCAAGCAGGGTGCCGTCCAGATCAAAGCCAACGATTTTGAAAGGAAATGATGTCATCACCAATGGCGATGCCGTGGCATGAAGAAAACGGCAAGCTGGAAACGATCACCATTTGCTGGCAAGGATGTGGCTATGAACACGAAAAGTCCAATCCGCCCTCTCGCCGCCATTATTCTGGCCGCGGGCAAGGGCACCCGCATGAAAAGCGATCTGCATAAGGTTCTTCACCCGATTGCCGGTCGGCCGATGATTGGGCATCTGATGGCCAGCGTGGCCGAATTGGCCCCGCAACGGCAGGTTGTGGTGGTTGGTAGTGGGCGCGATCAATTAGAAGCCGCGCTGGGAAATCGGGCAACTATTGCGGTGCAGGATCCACAAT
>JBEGLE010000223.1:0-2822 GCA_041183725.1 Pseudomonadota bacterium
ATGATCCCGCCCGCCGACGACATTGACCGGATCATGGCGGTGATGGAAGCCGCTTTCGATCCCGAATTTGGCGAGGCCTGGACCCGCCGCCAAGTGGAAGACTCCCTACTTCTGGGAGCCACCCACTATTTGCTGGCCAATGCCGCCGGACTGCCGCCACAAGACGGCGAAGCGGTGGCGGGCTTTTCTCTCTCGCGCAGTGGGTTTGAAGAAGAAGAGCTGCTGCTCTTCGCTGTGGCCCCCGCCTTTCGCCGCAAGGGCATTGGCGCGCGCTTACTCGGCCGTTTTGCCGCAGAGGCCAAAGCGCGCGGGGCCGGCCGCTTGCTTTTGGAAATGCGCAAGGGAAACCCGGCCGAAGCCCTCTATCGGGCGCATGGCTTTGTTCAAATCGGCCTGCGCCCCGCTTATTACCGTGCAAAATCAGGGATCAGGCTTGATGCCCTAACCTTCGCTTGCCCCTGCGCATAGTAATACTGGCCGCGGTTACTTAAATTTAAATATAGTTAAACAAGCATATTCTGAAAAACCTGATCTTCAGATTGCTTTTTGCGGAAATTTGATCAAAAGCAGCGCCATAATATCGCGCAAAATGTCCTTTTCAAAGGCAAAGGCAATATTCTGCCATCGGCATAAGGAATAAATCATGACCACGCCTCTCAATGATATTAACGAAACGCTGATCACCCTAACGTCCGATATTGTTGCCGCGCATGTCAGCAACAATAGCGTTGCAGTTGGCGAAGTTGCGGGTCTTATTGGCAATGTCTATCAAGCGCTTGCTGGACTGGGTGCACCGGTTGAAGCTGAAATCGTACCCTTGAAGCCCGCCGTTTCAATCCGCGCATCGGTAAAGCCAGACAAGGTTGTTTGCCTTGATTGCGGCATGGAACTGCAGATGCTTAAGCGCCACCTCAGCACCCATCACGACACCACGGTGGATGAATACCGCGCCAAGTGGGGCTTGGCTGCCGATCACCCAATGGTCGCCCCCAATTACGCCACCCGCCGCCGCGATCTGGCCAAGAAGATCGGCTTGGGCCGCAAGCCCGGCACCAAAGTAGCCAAAAAGGCCGCCACCCCCGGTAAGCGCGGCCGGCCACCCAAGTCCAAGGCGTAAATCCACACTTAACCTGGGGCCTTGGCCCTAAGCCAGTTGCAGAATTGCCTTGCGGGGGTAATATCCTTGCAAGGCAATTTTATTTGGCGAACCACGCGTGCAACAAAATATTGATATCGAAGCCCTTTGCGCTGAACGCGGCCTTAGGATCACCGAGCAGCGGCGCGTTATCGCCCGCGTGCTGTCTGACAGCAGTGATCACCCCGATGTCGATAAATTGTATGAACGCGCCAGCGCCATTGATCCCGGCATTTCCATTGCCACGGTCTATCGCACCGTGCGCCTGTTTGAAGAGGCCGGGATTCTCGATCGTCACGATTTTGGCGATGGCCGCGCCCGCTACGAAGCCTCACCCGAAGCGCATCACGATCACATGATCGATGTCGAAACCGGCAAGGTCATTGAATTCGTCGATCCCGAATTGGAAGTGCTGCAACGCCAAATTGCCGAACGGCTGGGCTATCGCTTGGTCGATCACCGGATGGAGCTGTTCGGGGTTCGGCTGAACCGCGATAGCGATGCCGGCGGCTCTGGCAACAGCTAAGCCGGCCATGCCCGCCATCGTGATCAGCCCTGCCCAGCGCATCGGCCTGTCTGGCGGCCTGCGTATCGCCGTACGGCTGCTGGCCATGATGCTGTGGCTGCTGATTTGTGTGCCGCTTTTCTATCTGGCCCATGCCCTGCGCCGCCCTAATCCGTGGCCGCGCCGCTTTCTGGCTGGGATTGGCTGGATCAGCGGGGTGAGGCTGACAGTTGTAGGCGAAAAGCCCCAAGGCCGTGCCTTTCTGATCGCCAATCATGTGAGCTGGATCGATATTCCGGTTTTGGCCGCGGCCTGCGGCACGGCCTTTATCGCCCAAGATGGCTTGGCCCAAACCCCGCTGCTGCGCCATCTTTGCGCGATGAATGATACGGTGTTTGTCGCCCGGCATGATCGCACAACGGTGCGATCCCAAGTGGCCGCCGTGCGCCACGCGCTGCGCGATATGGGGGCGCTGACCATCTTTCCCGAAGGCACGACCAGCGATGGCACCGATCTGCTGCCATTCAAATCATCACTGCTTTCCGCGCTGGAGCCGATACCCGATCCGATCACCATCGTGCCGGTGCTGCTCGATTATGGTCCAGAATCCCCGGCCATTGCGTGGATTGGCGTAGAACATGGACTGGCCAATTTCCTGCGCATTCTGGCACGGGCGCGGCCCATACCGATAACCTTGCGTTTCCTGCCACCGCTCAGCGGAGCCGATGCCGCAGGGCGCAAGGCCATTGCCAGCAGCGCCCGCACCGCGATCCACGCCGCGCTTTCCCCCGCCTGATCACGCCGCCCCTTCAAAAGCGGCGCGGGATGGCGTAACGGCCGCTTCCCATGGATTCCTCATCCCCCCCAGAGACCTACCGGGTCAAAAGCTTCGGCTGCCAGATGAACGTCTATGATGGCGAGCGCATGGCCGAATTGCTCAGCCAGCAGGGCATCCGCCCGGCGGACGAGGGTGAGGACGCCGATCTGGTGGTGCTGAACACCTGTCATATCCGCGAAAAAGCGGTTGAGCGGGTCTATTCCGATATTGGCCGCCTGAAACGCAAGGACGGCTCCGCCCCGCTGATCGCCGTGGCTGGCTGTGTGGCGCAGGCTGAGGGCGAAGAAATCATGGTCCGCGCCCCCACGGTGCGCATGGTCGTTGGCCCGCAAGCCTATCATCGC
>JBEGLE010000224.1:0-15029 GCA_041183725.1 Pseudomonadota bacterium
TGGCTCTGGCCAAATAGGTGCGGCCAATCCGCACGGCTGATCCGTCAGACAGTTCGGCGGACCAGACCCCCAGCCCATCATGGCGAAGGGCGGTAATCCGATCCCGCCGCAGGATAGTGGAGCGGTGCAAACGAATAAACATCGCCGGATCCAGCCGCGCCTCCAAGCCGGTTACGGTTTGCAGCAGCAAATAACTGCGTTCACCCAGATGGAGCCGCACATAGTCGCGCTCGGCATCAATGCGATCGACATCACCCGCCGCAATCCGCAACAGTTCTGAACGATAGGGCACCCAGAATTCGCTGATCCACGGTGATGGCGCTTGCTGGCCGCCACCCGCATCGCCGCGGCTGGCCATGGCGCGCTGAATCGCCCGCGTCAGCCGTTCTGGCGCGACGGGTTTGAGCACATAATCCACCGCGTCGAGATCAAAAGCTTCGACGGCAAAGCTATCGTGGGCCGTAACAAAAACGATGGCGGGGGGATTATCACAGCGCGCCAAGGCCCGCGCGACGCCCAGCCCATCAATCTCTGGCATGGTCATATCCAGCAAGACCAAATCGGGGGTCATCGCCCCGGCCAGCCGCAGCGCCGTTGCGCCATCGCTGGCCGTGCCAATCACCTCTAAGCCGCCGATCTGACGGCACAGCACCTGCAAGCGTTCCACCGCTAGCGGTTCATCATCGACTATCAGTGTGCGTAAGGCCTGATCCATGGAGTCGCCTTTGTCTTGGTGTTCAGCCCGGTAAAGGCAGGTGCAATTCGGCCTGATAGCCGCCAATAGCTGGCCCGGCGGTTAACCCGGCCTCTGCACCAAAGCGCGCGTGCAACCGATCGCGGACATTGGCCAGACCGATGCCAAAACCGTGCTTGGCGGGCGCCAAGGCTGGCCCATCATCTGACACCCGCAAGAGCAGCCGTCCCTTCTCTGCCCAAGCGGCAATGGTCAGGGTTACCGGCTGGCTGCTGCGCGCCACGCCATATTTGACAGCATTTTCCACCAGGGGTTGCAGGATCATCCCCGGCACCGGAACATCGGCAACATCATCGGAAATCGTCACCTGCAACCGCAAGCGATCCGGAAAACGGATGGCCTCGATCTCAAGGTAAAGCCGTTGCAGCTCAATTTCTTCGGCCAAGGAATGATCGCCGGTCGGGTCCTCTGACAGGCTGCGGCGGTAAAAAGTGGACAGGGTTTGGATCATCCGCTCAGCCGCTTCGGGCTTACCCGTTAAGACTAAGGATGAGAGCGAATTGAAGGTGTTGAACAAAAAGTGCGGGTTGATCTGATAGCGCAGCGACCGCAGTTCCGCCGCCTTGGCCGCCCGGCGATATTCGCCCTCGCGCCGTTCAGACAGGCGGGCCTGCTCGGCATTAAGCAGCGCAAAATACAGCGCCGCCCAAGCCAGCAGCAAGAAATAGCGGCTGATCGCAATATCGGTGGTTTGCCGCCAGATCGTGGTCTCTGACAGCTTGCGCTGCAATTGGGCAATTTGATCACGGGTCATCCCCGGCGGATCGGGCAGATCCAGCAAAATATTGCCCGCCGTATCATGGCGGATGCCGACATCGGTTGGGTGCAGGTTCTTGGCGAGAATTTTGGCATCAACCGGGGCAAAAACCGCCTGATTGATCACCGCCAAGGCCAGGGCGGCGGGCAGCATGATCACCAGGGCCGCCGAAATTTTGAGCGTCATCGCCCGCCGATCAAACGCACGCAAAATAAGCCAAGCCAGCACGGTCACGGCCGCCCCAGCCAGCACCACCACCAGACGGCGCAAGGCCATTTCCACCAAATCGGTGCCTTCAATCAGCACGCTGCGCAGGGTGATAAACAGGAAATAGCAGGCCCACAGGCCGATGATCGACCAGACCACCTTGGCAAAAGGCAGGCTCTGTTCGTCTAAGATCGTGGCAGAATCGTCTGGTGCGGCCATGGCACCGACCTAACCCGCCCCGACGCAACGCACCAGTGTTCCCATCGGTGCCCATGTGCGGTTCGTCGAATGGGGGGTGGGACAAACCCACCCCGGCATCCCCTAAGCGCTCAATAAGCCTTCGCGGGCGATTTTTTCTTTCCACACCAAGGGGGCTAATTGGTGGACGTTCTGCCCTTCAGAATCGACCGCCACCGTCACCGGCATATCTTCGACGGTAAATTCGTAGATCGCTTCCATGCCCAGATCGGCAAAGCCCACGACCTTTGACGCCTTGATCGCACGCGACACCAGATAGGCCGCGCCGCCGACCGCCATCAGATAGGCCGATTGGTGCTTGGCGATTGATTGCGTCGCGGCCGGTCCGCGCTCTGCCTTACCCACGCAGGCCAGCAAGCCCTGATCCAGCATCATGTCCATAAAGCTGTCCATGCGGGTGGCCGTGGTTGGGCCAGCCGGACCAACCACTTCATCACGCACCGGATCAACCGGGCCGACATAGTAAATTACCCGTCCTTGGAAATCGACCGGTAGCGGCTCGCCCTTGGCCAGCATATCCTTGATCCGCTTATGCGCCGCATCACGGCCGGTGAGCATCTTGCCATTCAGCAACAGGCGATCACCCTGTTTCCAGCTCTTCACCTCATCCGCGGTCAGGGTATCAAGATTAACCCGCTTGGATGACGTATCGGGGGCCCATTGCACCTTGGGCCATTCATCCAGCTTTGGCGCTGGAATATAGCTTGGCCCCGAACCATCCAACGTAAAGTGCGCGTGGCGGGTGGCGGCGCAATTGGGGATCATCGCCACCGGCTTGCCCGCAGCGTGGCACGGCCAATCGAGGATTTTCACATCGAGGATGGTCGAAAGTCCACCCAAGCCCTGCGCACCGATGCCCAAGGCGTTCACTTTATCAAAAATCTCGATCCGCAGCGCTTCAAGATCGTTCTGCGGCCCGCGCGCCTTCAGCTGGCCCATGTCGATCGGTTCCATCAGGGCTTGTTTGGCCAAGAGAACGCAATGTTCGGCCGTACCGCCGATGCCAATGCCCAGCATGCCCGGCGGGCACCAGCCAGCCCCCATTTGTGGCAGCATGTCGATCACCCAATCAACGATCGAATCGCTGGGGTTCATCATCTTGAACTTGGTCTTGTTCTCGCTGCCACCACCCTTGGCCGCGACATCAACCGCAATCGTGTTGCCCGGCACCATATCGACGTGCAGCACGCAGGGCGTGTTGTCGCGGGTGTTGCGGCGGGTAAAGGCGGGGTCAGCAAGCACCGAGGCGCGCAGCTTGTTATCAGGATTGTTGTAGGCCCGACGCACCCCTTCATCGACCACGTCTTGCAGCGATCGCGATGATTCGAGACGGCAATCCTGCCCCCAGGCGATGAATACGTTAACGATGCCGGTATCCTGGCAGATCGGCCGGTGACCTTCGGCGCACATACGGCTGTTGGTCAGGATCTGGGCAATCGCATCCTTGGCCGCGGGGCCTTGCTCGGCCTCATAGGCTTCACCCAAGGCTTTGATGTAATCCATCGGGTGGTAATAACTAATGTATTGCAGCGCGTCGGCCACGCTATCGATGAGGTCTTCCTCGCGAATTGTCACCATTCCAGACATTGCGCGTGCTCCTGCTGTCTCGCTAATTTCTAGGCCCCTTTAGTCGTCTCACCCCCGATCCGTCAAAGAGCTTGGCGCAGGCCCGCGCATCGCTTAGTAGTGCAGCGATTGCGGGGCCGTGTTGCCCATGCAACACAGTGTCGCGAAAGGGACCGTATTCGATGACCATGCTTGACGAGCGGCCCGCAACGGCGCGGCGCGCTATGATCGACAGCCAGCTCCGCGTCAGCGGGGTTAATGATCCTGCCGTGCTTGCCGCACTGAACGCCGTGGCCCGCGAAGATTTTGTGCCAGAAGCCCTGCGCGCCCATGCCTATATCGACCGCGCGCTGCCGCTGGGCCAAGGCCATGCCTTGGCAGCGCCCTTGGTGCAGGGCCGCATGCTCATGGAAGCTGCGCCGCAAGCAGGTGAAAAGGTGCTGGTTATTTCAGCCAGCGGCTATCTCGCGGCTTTGGTCAAGGCCATGGGGGCTGCGGTAACCCTGCTGTCACCCGCCGAAGCAGCCGCCAAGAAAAAGGGTGGCCCTTTCACCCTGATTCTGATCGATGGCGCCGCCGAAGCCTTGCCCACCGGAATCGCCGCCATGCTCGCTACCGATGGCCGCTTGGTCACCGGCACGGTTGAAGGGGGCGTGACCGGCCTCGCGATGGGCCGCCGCACCGCCGATGGCATTGCCCTGTTGGCTCTGGCTGAAATAGGCATGCCGGTTCTGCCTGAATTTGCCGCCACCAAGAGCTGGAGCTTCTGAATATGGCATTCACGCAGATCATGCGGTTTTGGCTGGCAACGACGGGCCTCGTGCTGGCCGCCGCGCCCGCCCATGCCGATGATCTGCGCGATGCTCTGATCAGTGCCTATGACAGCAATCCCAGCCTGCAGGCCGCCCGCGCCAATCAGCGCGCGGTTGATGAAGGCGTGCCGATTGCCCGTGCCGCTGCCTTGCCCTCATTATCTGGCACGGCGAGCTATACCGAAGCTCTGGAAAAGAGCGCGCTTTCATCTGGACTAGGGCCAGACCGCATTTTTGATGCCCAAGCCACGGTAACCCTGCCAATCTATTCGGGCGGCGCCGTGAAAAATTCCCTGCGCGCTGCAGAAAAGCGTGTCGTCGCCGGACGGGCAGACCTGCGCGGCAGCGAAAGCAGCCTGTTCTCCCAAGTGGTGGCCGCCTATTTGGATGTCATTTCCAACGCCGCGATTGTGGGTCTGGGCAAAAAGAATGTTCAGGTGCTGACGGTCAACCTGCAATCCACCCGTGATCGCTTTGAAATTGGCGATCTGACCCGCACCGACGTTGCGCAATCGCAATCGCGGTTGGCCCAAGCCCGCAGCAGCCTGCGCCTATCGCAAGCCGCCTTGGCCGCCAGCCGCGAAAAATATATTCAATTGGTGGGCAAGGCACCGGTCAATCTGGCCCCGCCGCCACCACTTCCCGGCCTGCCCGCCGCCGCCGATGATGCGGTGCAAAGCGCGCTGGACGATAACCCCGATCTGATTGCCGCCCGTCAGCGCAGCAAAGCAGCGGGCTATGATGCCAATGCCGCCGGGGCTGGCCGCCTGCCCAAGATCAGCCTGTTTTCGGGTGTCGATCATACGGATTATTTGAAATCAGGCATTGGCGGTCTGACCCAGCGTGGCACTTCGGCGCAGGCTGGTATCCGCGCCACGATCCCGATTTTTTCTGGCGGCCTGCCCGCCGCGCAGCAACGCCAAGCGCGCGAGCGGGAAGCGGCCACGCTGAATCAAGAAATCGCCGTGGAACGCGCCGTGATTGCCGGGGTGCGCTCGGCATGGTCACACTGGCAAGCGGCCAATGAAGTGCTCGACTCTAACCAACAGGCCGTCGATGCCGCAGCTTTGGGCCTTGAAGGTGTACGGGCTGAAAACACGGTGGGCAGCCGGACGATCTTGGATATTCTGAACGCCGAGCAGGAATTGCTGAACGCGCAGGTCCAATTGGTCAATGCCCGACGCAATGCCTATGTCGCTGGCTTCAACCTGCTGGCAGTCATGGGCAAGGCAGAAGCCCGCGATCTGGGGCTGGAAGGCGGGGCCATGTATGATCCCCTGACCAATTATAACCGTGTCCACGCCAAATTTTTTGACTGGGATCTGAATGCCAAGCCCAAGCCCAAGGCTTCGCGCACCGTTGACACGCCGGTGCAAGGCGGTTCAGTTGCCGAGGACAAGTAAGGCGCGGCTCGGCAAGGGCCATTTCAGGGGTATCAAGCGATGAGCATGTCTGGCGAACCATCGGTCGAGGACATTCTCGCTTCGATCAAAAAGGTGATCGCCGAGGATAACCGGCTCGATGCGAATCTGCGCAGTGCAGCGGTGCAAGATACCGATACGATATTGGATCTAGACCACGGCGCCGCCCTGCCAGAGCAGGATGCCAAGTCCACCACTGCACCGCTGATCACCGATGAAGCGGGCAGCGTGATGCGCGAATCGTTAGCAAGCCTGTCTTCTTTGGCGCAATCGGTGCCTGCCCGGGCGATCGCGCCATCTGGCGAGACATCGCTGGAAGATCTGACCCGCGAATTGCTGCGTCCGGCCTTGGCCCAATGGCTCGACACCAATTTGCCCCCGCTCGTGGAACGGATGGTCGCCGCCGAAATCGCCCGGATCGTTGGCCGGCAGGTCTAAGCTTCACGGCAAATCATGAACCAAGACAGCCCCAGCCACGCCGCCGCACGCGCGGCCCTGCGCGAAGAATGCGGCGATACGATCACCCGGCACATCTTCCTCTGTGCTGAATCGGAAAAGGGCAAATGCTGCCCGCGCCAGCGCGGCACGGCAGCTTGGACATTCCTGAAAGCGCGCCTCAAAGCGCTGGGGCTCGATCGGCAGGGTGGGATCTATCGCACCAAGGCCGATTGCCTGAAAATCTGCGCCGCCGGCCCCGTGGCCGTGGTGTGGCCCGAGGGGGTCTGGTATCATTCCTGCACCGAGCCCGTGCTGGAGCGTATCATTCAGGAACATCTGGTGGGCGGCGTTCCGGTAGAAGATTACCGGCTCTATCCGGCGGAAAATCCGGCCTGATTGGCGCACGCCACAGGGCGCTATTTCTAGCAATATCCCCTGACTCGCCTTGCCTTGCGATCCGTGTCATCCTCTTGGCATAAGAACAAACGGGAGTCGTGCCATGAGCATTGCGCATATGATTGCCAATCGTCCTGCCACCGATATTGTTTCCTGCGATGGCGACACCACCGTTCGCGCCGCGATTGCCCTGCTGGCCGAACAGCGCATCGGCGCTCTGCCGGTTGAGGAATCAGGCCGCCTGATCGGCATCTTTTCTGAACGCGATGTGATCTATGGCTTGGCCAATGCCGGGGAAGCCATGCTGCGCAAGCCGGTGAAAGAAGTGATGACCGCCCCCGCGATTACCGTCAGCCCCGATACCGATGTGATGGCCGCCTTGGCGCTGATGACCCGGCGCCGCATCCGTCATCTGCCGGTTACCGAAGCGGGGCGCACCATCGCCTTTATCTCTATCGGCGATCTGGTGAAGTTCCGCATCGAACGCATTGAAGCCGAGGCCGAGGCCATGCGCAGCTATATCCAGACGGGGTGATCCGATCGCTGCGCTTGCCGCCCGGACGGCCAGCGCCTACATTGGGCCTATGACCAGACCCTCTATCACCCTTAGCCCGTCTGCCGCCAAGCGGGTGGCCGCGATTGCCGACAAACAGGGCAAGCCCGCCATGCTGCGTCTTGCGGTGGATGGTGGCGGCTGTTCCGGCTTTCAATACCGCTTTGAACTGGCTGACACTGTGGCGGGCGACGATACGGTAGCCGATACCGATGGGGTGCGGCTGGTGGTTGATGCCATAAGCTTGGATCTGGTGGCCGGATGCACGGTTGATTTTGTGGAATCGCTGGGCGGTTCCGCCTTTCGGGTGGAAAATCCCAATGCCACGGCCGGCTGTGGCTGCGGATCAAGCTTCGCCATCTGATGAAAATCGCCACCTTCAATATCAACGGGATCAAGGCCCGTTTGCCGCGCCTGCTGGAATGGCTGGAAGAAACCCGTCCTGCCGTGGCATGCCTGCAAGAAATCAAAACACAGGATGAGGGCTTTCCAGCCGAAGACTTTGCCAAGATTGGCTATCACGCGATCTGGCACGGGCAAAAAGGCTTTAACGGGGTAGCGATTCTCGCCGATGGCACCATGCCCATCGAAGTCCAGCGCGGCCTGCCCGGTGATCCGGAAGATGAACAATCGCGCTATCTCGAAGCCGATGTCTTTGGCCTGCGGGTTGCTTGCCTCTATCTGCCCAATGGCAATCCGTTGCCGGGGCCGAAGTTTGATTACAAACTGGCGTGGATGGAACGTCTGCGCGCCCGCATGCAGGTGATCGCTGCCGAAGAAGTGCCCGCCATTGTGCTGGGTGATTTCAACGTGATCCCGGAAGATAAAGACGTCTGGTCACCCCCGGCCATGGCCGATGATGCCCTGATGCAGCCCGCATCGCGCGATGCCTATGCCCGTTTGCTGGGTGATGGCTGGACCGATGCCATCGACACCCACAATCCGCAGGGCGGTGTGTGGACCTTTTGGGACTATCAGGCCGGGGCCTGGCAGCGCGATCATGGCTTTCGCATTGATCATCTGTTGCTGTCGCCCGAACTGGCGGATCGCTTGGTCGCCTCTGGCGTCGATAAAGACCATCGTGGCCGCGAAAAGGCCAGCGATCACGCCCCAGTCTGGGTGAAGCTGCGCGCAGAATAACGTAGAACCAAACGCAAAAGGGGCCGGACTGTGCCGACCCCTTGGGTGTTTTGCGTCTGATTGATCAATCAGCGATAGAAGATGTGGTTACCAACCTTGGCAACCCGCGCCATGCGCCAGCGCGGGGAAACGCGGGCAGCGTGGAAATAAAGCGCGCCTTCAACCGGGCTGGTCCAGCTGCCGTCATTGGCGATCTGGGCGATGGCCACGGCGTTCTTCCAACCATTCGATTCCTTGTTGATCGTCGGCATGGCCTTGCCGCGCACGAACGAGAACTGGGAAGGCTGATAGACCACACCGCAATAGGATGAAGGGAAGCGGCCCGATTGCGCACGCGCGACAATAACCCGGCCAACGGCCAGCTGTCCGGCGAGCGGTTCGCTCTTGGATTCAAAATAGATCGCACCAGCCAGGCAGTTAAGCTCAGCCGAGAGGGGCTGCGAGGTCACGCGGCGGGATACGAGTTCGGAAAGCGAGCTTGGGGCATCAACCGAAGCGGTGTTGCCATCACTGCTGGCGTTAAATTCGGGAGAGAGGTTCAAACCCACGGCCGGTGCGGCTTGCGCAGTCACAGCATGTTGCGGGTTGCGGGCCTGCACGGCCGCGACGGAACCTTGGGTAGAAAGCAAGGCAAAACAAAAAGTGGCAGCCAAGGCAATGGTCTCGGCTAGGGAAATCTTACGACTCATATTGCAATCATTTTGGGCGGTGAGCGCACCTGCACGGGTCTGGTTTCCTGCCAAGGCCAATCTTGCAATCGGTTGTGCAGGGACCGGAAAAACCCGCCGGTTGCCCCCCGTCTGCGTGCCAGTTTAAGAGCTGTATTGCCCGAAAAAACCGCCTGCGCATTCAGTGAGGGGGCAATTGGTTGTGCAGTGCAACAGAGTCAACCTATCGGCGGCGGCAATCCGATGAACCGTTCCCCGTCCGCGATATCCAGTTCAACAATCCACAAATCGCTGTCTTGGTCGCGCCGCCGCGCAAGATAGGCGGAAAAGGTGCGATCATCGTCATCCCCGCCCTGCCGCACGGCGCTCCAACCACGGGAGCCATCGGCTTGCGGCATCCGTTCATAAGCCCGATAATCTTTGCCATTACAGGATGTTACAACGATTATAGTGCCCGCATCAGGCTCGCCTTTGGCCAGAACCGCGGCAAAGCCGCCTTGGGCCGAAACCAGCCGAATCAGGCCAGAAACCTCTAAATGGGCGGGAAGCCGCGATTCGCTCATCCCGGCTGGTAGCCAGACAGGCCCGAAAGCGCCATGCGAGAGCGCATGAAGGTGCCGGTGCCGCGGCCAATCTCCTCGCCGTCGGCATCAAGCAGCCGCGATTCGGCAACCAGAACGCGGCGGCGACCGCTAATCCAGCGGCCCTCTGCCGTCACTTTTCCCGCCTTCACCGGCCGAACAAAGTGCAGGTTGAACGATGTGGTCAGCAAAAAACGATCGGTGACCAACGTATTGGCGGCATAAAAGGCGGCATCGTCCAGCATCTTGAAATAGATCGTGCCGTGCGCCGCACCCGCCGCATGATAGAACCGCGAATCGATTGTGAAGGCAATGCGGGCTTGGCCTTCACCGGGAATGGTCATCTGCGAATCGAACAAAGCGTTGATCGGGGCCGAGGCATAAAGGCTTTCCAGCGCCCGCCAATGGAGCGCAGCACCTGCTGAATCGCCGCCTTCACGGCCGGTTTCAGGCGGCGCTGCGGTCAATGACATTGCTGAGCAGGCCATAGAGCGCCTCGGCTCCCGGCGCTTGGATCAAGGCTTGGTGCATGGCTTCATCGCGCATCATCCGCGAAATGGCCGCCAAGGCATGAAGGTGCGCGGCACCCGCCGCTTCGGGAGACAGGAGACCAAAGACCAAATCGACCGGCATGGCATCGGCGGCATCAAATGCCACCGGCGTTTCCAGCCGAAAAAAGGCCGCCACCGGGCGATGAAGCCCCGAAATGCGGGCGTGCGGTATGGCAACGCCGCGGCCAAAGCCCGTGCTGCCCAGCCGCTCACGCTCTTCAATCCGGTCAAGCACATGGACCGGATCAAGGCCATAGACCCCGGCAAATCGATCAGACAATTGGACCAAAATGGTCTGCTTGCTGTCAGCCGCAATGGTGCCAACAGCTTCGGGCAAGAGAGAGAAAAGGGCAGTCATGGGTGTGGCCGTGTTTACCTGTCAAACCTTACCGCGTGATCAACACCGGTGGGGAAAACCTATCCCCAACCTGCCTTGACCACTCGGAAAGACGCGCCCCGTTGCGCGTTATGACGGTTCGACCCAGCCGATCGAGCCATCTCCGCGGCGGTAAACCATATTATGCGTGCCCGTTCCAGCATTTTTGAACAGCAGAGCATTCGTATTTCTAAGATCAAGCATCATCACCGCATCGGAAACGGTGGCGGTGGGAACGTCTACCCGGGTTTCCGCGATCACCAGTGGGGCCGTATCATGAACCTCTTCGGCCTCTGGCTCGGGTTCGGCAAAGACGACATAGGCCGCGTCTTCTTCGTGACGGGCATAGGCGGCCTGTTCATGCCGATCATTTAAGCGGCGCTTATACCGGCGCAATTGCTTGTCGATCTTTTCAGCCGCCTGATCGAGCGAAGTGTGGGCATCATGGGCAATGGCCGCGCCCTTCAAGATCAGACCATGCATCACATGGGTTACGATATCGCAGCGAAAGGCCCCGGCCGGGGCTTTGCCAAAGGTGATATGGCTGGATAGCGCGCCGCTGAAATATTTCCCGACAATGGCCCCCAATCGCTCAGTCGCGTGGGTTTGCAGTGCTTCGCCGGTGGCGACCTGATGGCCGGAAACGCGAATATCCATGCTGCATTCTCCTATCGTTGTTACACGTCCGATCCCCATAGCGGCGATGGTATCGCTGCTATGAATTCTGCGTGAGCCGCCAATTCCTCTGCGCTGGCCCCATGGGGACGGGCGGGGCGAAAGGTTCGCTCGCGTTTAATCGTTACTACCGAGGCAACCAGACTGTCGGTTTGATCTGCGGCAAGTTCGAGACCAATTTGGCGACCGCCGGTTAATTCAACATAAACTTGCGCCAACAATTCGGCATCAAGCAACGCCCCGTGCTTGGTCCGGTGGCTACGATCAATGCCGTAGCGGGTGCACAGCGCATCCAGCGAATTTTTGGCCCCCGGATGGCGCACGCGCGCCATGGCCACAGTATCAATCATGCGATCACGCGACAGGGGATCCAGCCCACACATGGCCAGCTCGGCATTTACAAAGCCAAAGTCAAAGCTGGCATTGTGCGCAACCATCGGTGATTCACCAAGGAACGCGAGCAGTTCCTCCGCCTTTTCGACGAATTTGGGTTTATCAGCCAAGAAGCTGGCCGAAAGGCCGTGAACCGCCTCAGCCTGGGCGGGCATATCGCGTTCTGGATTGAAATAGGCGTGAAAGGTGCGACCGGTTGTGACCCGGTTAACCATTTCCAAACACCCGATTTCAACAAGGCGATCCCCGCTGTGCGGATCAAGCCCTGTGGTTTCGGTATCGAAGATAATCTCACGCATTACACAATTGATATCGGCCTCTCTGTGCCCCTGCGCAAGAGGGGGAGGCCAGCTTATTTGCGACTGAGAAGTTGATGCACCAAGTGCTGCACGGCGTGCCGGGTTTCCGCCAGCGATGTGCCGGTATCGATTACGTAGTCTGCCCGTGCACGCTTTTCTGCATCGGGCACTTGCAGGGCAAGGATTTTGGCGAATTTCTCTTCGGCCATACCCGGCCGGGCCAAGACCCTTTCGCGCTGCGCATCGGCACTGGCGGAGACCACCAGAACGGCATCGACCGCTTGGGAGCCGCCCTTTTCAAACAACAAAGGAATATCAAACACCACCAGTGGCTGAGCGCTGTGGTCGTGCAGAAAATCCCGCCGCATGGCCGCTACGGCAGGATGAACAATCGCCTCAAGCTGCGCAAGCTTATCGCGATCACCAAAGACTGCCGCGCCCAATTTGCCGCGATCAACACCTTGCGGGCCGGTGGTGCCGGGAAAAGCCGCCTCGATCGCAGGCAAAAGCACGCCGCCCGGGCCTTGTAACTGGTGAACCGCAGCATCGGCATCAAACACCGGTACATCAAGCCCGTGGAACATCGCCGCCACCGCCGATTTGCCCATGCCGATTGAGCCGGTTAGGCCAAGAATAAAGGGACCACCGTCCTTCATGCCGTGATCCTGGCGCGCAGGGCGGCATCGTGCTGGCGCGGAGGGTGTTGGCCAAAGAAATGGGCAAAGGCGTGGTCAGCCTGACCAATCAGCATGGTCAAACCATCGATCACCGCCATGCCGCGTTGCCGGGCCTGTTCGATCAGCGCGGTTTCCAGCGGTGTGGTGACAATATCATAGACCGTGCCGTGCGGCGCAACATGATCCAGCAAGGGCGGCAAGGGTGGATGGCCCTGCATACCCAGCGACGATGTGTTCACCAACAGATCAGCCCTGGGGCAGTCTGCCCCCAGTTCCACTGCCGTGCCCGGCAGGCCAAATTCGGCCAGCAACGCCTGCGCCTTGGCGACATTGCGGTTCTGCAGGGTAACCCGGCTCACTCCCAATTCGGCCAGAGCGGCCAAAACCGCCCGCGCCGCGCCGCCCGCGCCAATTACGGTAACAACCGGAAATGTCTGGCCAAGCAAAGGTTCAAGAAAACCCGATACATCGGTGTTAAAACCCTTAAGCGCGCCATTTGCATCGCGAACAATCGTGTTCACCGCGCCCACCCGCGTGGCAAGGAGATCAATCTGATCAAGCAGCGACATTACCGCCTGCTTATGCGGCATGGTGACATTGCATCCCTGCCAAGCCGCATCGCCGCGCCGGGTGGCGAGATAGGTCCCGAGGTCATCGGCCTGTATATGCATGGCATGGTATTCGCCCTTGATGCCCAATTCACCCAGCCAGAAACCATGAATCGCAGGCGATTTGGATTGCTCGATCGGATCGCCAATGACTTCGGCATAGGGCATTCGCGCGTGGCCAGTCATCGCGGCAATTCCCCCAGATCGCGCAGCGCGCCCAGAACTTTAAGCAGGGGCATGCCCAGCACGGTGAATTGATCACCCTCTATGGTATCGAACAGATGCGGACCACGGGCCTCGATTCGAAACACCCCGACGCAGCCCGCCACGGCTGGCCATTCGTGATCGAGATAATCGGCAATAAAACGCTCTGACAGACTACGAACCTGCAGCGTGGCAAGCGCGTGATCCTGCCACAGCACAGTGCCACCACGGGCCAAGGCCGCGGCGGAATAGAGGCGCATCGTCTGGCCAGAGAAGAACCGCAGATGCTCTGCCGCTTCATCACGACTGGCGGGTTTATCAAACCGGCGACCGGCAACTTCAACCAGGGAATCGCTGCCGAGCACCACAGTATCCGGATGATCCGTGCTACCGGCCAGCGCCTTGGCGACAGCAAGGGCTTGGGCAATGGCGGCGGCACCCACCGGCCCAAGCGCCGCCTCTAATCCGCGTTCATCAACCGCAGTCGGACATGCGACATAGGGCACACCGGCCGCATCCAGCATCGCTTTGCGTGAGGTGCTCTGCGAAGCGAGAATAATCATAAAGGTGTTAGATCCTGCGCAGGGGTGGGGCTGCGGTGTTCGCCTTTTAGCCGGATTATCGCAGCGGCGGCCTCTTCAATCGAACGGCGGGTCACGTCAATCACCGGCCAGCCATTATCGGCAAATATGCGGCGGGCATATTGCACCTCTTTGGCCACCCTATCCTGATCGACATAGGCAGTTTCAGGCGCTTGGTTGAGCGACAACAAGCGATTGCGGCGCACCTGAACCAAACGATCAGGGGCTGTGGTCAGGCCAACAACCAAGGGCCGCTTCAGGCTATAAAGTATCGCGGGCGGCGGACTTTCCGGCACGATAGGAATATTAGCCACCTTGAATCCCCGGTTGGCGAGATAGATCGATGTCGGGGTTTTTGACGTGCGGGACACCCCGGCCAGCACAATGTCCGCCTGTTCCCAATCTTCCGGCGCCACCCCATCATCATGGGCGATGGTATAATGGATCGCGTCAACCCGATCGAAATAGGCTTCATCCATCATGTGCTGGCGGCCCGGCCGCGCCTTGGCTTGTTGGCCCAGCATGTCTTCCAGGGTCGCGGTAACCCTGTCCAAGGCGGCAACGCTTGGCAAACCCAAAGTGCGGCAACGCGCTTCAAGCCGGGTGCGAATGTCGGGATTGACTAGAGTGAACAAAACCAAGCCGGGATTGGCGGCAATTTCACCCAGCACCCGGTCCAAATGCTGTTGCGATCGCACCATAGGCCAGAAATGTCTGTGGACTTCGGCGCCTTCGAATTGCGCCAGCGCCGCTTTTGCGATCATCTCAAGCGTCTCTCCGGTTGAATCCGAAAGCATGTGGAGATGAAATTTGGTCATGGCAGGGGCGGGATAGTCCTGTGGAAAGCCTATGCATAAACCACGGGACAGGGCTGGTGACAACTCAGACCACCAATTCCACCCTCGCTATGAGTCATGCTCTGCACCGTGTGTGAACAGGGGGATAAGGATTCCCACAGCTTGGGGATAGCTGGGATAAGTCTTGCTTGACTCATAGAGCGAGCAGAGTCGGGTGGCCTTCGCCCCCTGTTCAATCCGGGACAAATCAGGCATGGCTATTTCATCCCCGATTTCCACAGACCAACAACCACAATTACCTTATTAAATCTTTTATT